>JBOGEK010000473.1:0-6287 GCA_050743645.1 Acidothermaceae bacterium | reverse complement strand
GATTGCTGGCGCCGATGACGAACGTCTCAAACGTGTATTTCGGGTTCAGCCTGGCCGGCTCGATCTCACGCGGCCGCCGTCGCGGTGGCCGAATCGCCCGCGAAGGCTTACAACCCGCTCTTCATTTACGGCGAATCCGGTCTGGGTAAGACGCATCTGTTGCACGCGGTCGGCCATTATGCGATGAGTCTTTTCCACGGTGCCCGCGTGCGCTATGTGAGTTCCGAGGAATTCACCAACGACTTCATCAACTCGATTCGCGACGGCAAGGCCGAGGGATTTCGGCGGCGCTACCGCGAGGTCGACGTGCTGCTGGTCGACGACATCCAGTTCTTGGAGAACAAGGAACAGACGCAGGAAGAGTTCTTCCACACGTTCAACACCTTGCACAACGCCAACAAGCAGATCGTCATCTCCAGTGACCGGCCGCCGAAGCAGCTGATCACCCTCGAAGACCGGTTGCGTAATCGGTTCGAGTGGGGGCTGCTCACCGACGTCCAACCGCCTGAACTCGAAACCCGCATCGCGATCCTTCGAAAGAAGGCCGCCCAGGAACGACTCAACGTGCCCAATGAGGTCATGGAGTACATCGCGAGCAAGATCGCGAGCAACATCCGTGAACTCGAAGGCGCGTTGATCCGGGTCACCGCGTTCGCCAGCCTGAACCGGCAAGGCGTCGACCTGTCGCTGGCCGAAGTCGTGCTGAAGGACCTCATCCCCGACAGTCAGGGGCCCGAGATCACGGCCGCCACGATCATGGCGGCCACCGCGTCGTACTTCGGCATCTCACTTGAGGACCTTTGCGGATCGTCGCGCAGCCGGGTGCTCGTCACCGCTCGGCAGGTGGCCATGTACCTGTGCCGCGAACTCACCGACCTGTCGCTTCCGAAGATCGGGCAACACTTTGGCGGCCGTGACCACACGACGGTCATGCACGCCGACCGCAAGATTCGCTCGTTGATGGCCGAGCGGCGCAACGTCTACAACCAGGTCACCGAGCTCACGAACCGCATCAAGCTTCAGACGAAATAGTGAGTTACGTGATCAACGAGCCTGCTGTGAATGAAGTGACCGGCGCACTAGTCCTTCATGGCCACTGTGCACAGCCTGGGGAAAACATTGTGGACCAAGAGGCCATCTCGGTGGGCAGTGCTGATCGAACCGGGGATGAAGTGTGGTCACAGCTCGCTACGATCTCGGCAATCCCCAGCCGAGGGGGTCACTTCACCCCGTCGTCCCCAACCCACGAGCAGCTAGGCAAGTCCGCTGACCTGCGCAAAGAACGGTTGTGCACATCTTCCACCGTGCTTATGACGACGTCTTTGAGACAAGGAACTGTAATGACACAAGACGTAAGGAACCCATCGACCAAGCAACCCGAGTTCTTAAGTGAACTCTTGGGTGCTTCGGTTGCTGTCTTTCCCGACGCCGCAGGTGTCACACCGATCGACCACCTCGTTCGTATTGGCGGTAGGGCATGAAGTTCAGGGTCGAACGCGACGTTTTCGCCGAAGCTGTGGCATGGACCGCGCGAAGCTTGCCACCGCGGCCGCCGGTGCCCGTACTTGCCGGCCTGCTACTTGAGGCCAACGAGACGCTCGCGCTGTCGAGCTTCGACTACGAGGTGTCGGCCAACGCCCAGGTCGACTGCAGCGTTGCCGAACCTGGCAAGGTGCTCGTCTCCGGCCGGTTACTGGCCGAGATCAGCCGCAGCCTGCCGGCACAACCGGTTGACGTCGCGGTGGAGGGCGCGCGGGTCGTGCTGACCTGCGGCACCGCTCGCTTCACGCTGCCGACACTTCCGGTCGACGACTATCCGACGTTGCCTGAAATGCCGGCGGTCGCCGGGAGCATCGGTGCCGACCTGTTCGCATCAGCCGTGTCACAGGTGGCGATCGCCGCTGGCCGAGACGACACACTGCCAGTACTCACCGGCGTCCGCATTGAGATCGAAGACGATCGCATCACGTTGGCCGCCACCGACAAATACCGGTTGGCCGTGCGTGAACTGCGCTGGCAGCCTGAGCGGGCCGGCTTGTCGCTGGTCTCGCTGGTGCCGGCGCGCACGCTGGCCGACACGGCGAAAGCGCTCGCGGGCGGAGCCCAGGTCAGCATCTCGCTGGCGACACCCGATGTCGCGGGTGGTGCGAGCGGTTCCGGCCAGGGCCTGATCGGTTTCGTGGGCAAAGCCACTGCCGGCCAGACCGGCGAACGGCGCACCACCACCAGGCTGCTCGACGGCGAGTACGTGAAGTACCGCTCGCTGCTGCCGGACGACTGGGCAGCGAAAGCAGAGATCGACACGGCCAACTTCGTCGAGGCCGTCAAACGCGTGTCTCTCGTCGCACCCCGCAACACACCGGTCCGGCTCACGTTCACTGGCGACCAGGTCATGGTCGAGGCCGGCACCGGCGACGATGCGCAGGCGTCGGAGTCACTCGACGCGCAGTTCGAGAGCCGTGACGGCTCGACTGAGGAATTTTCGATCGCGTTCAATCCGGGTTACCTACTTGACGGCCTGGGTGCCGTCGACGCCGAGAGCACCCGGCTCGAGCTCACTACCCCGGCCAAGCCGGTCATCGTGCGCGGCAGCAAGGCAGCCGACGCCAGCCGTCCCGGTGACGACTACCGCTACCTGCTGATGCCGGTCCGACTTTCCGGCTGACTTCCGCGTTTGACGCGTAGTCGGCGGGGGCGGCTCGCCAACCCGACGATAGAGCGGCGTAGGTTTCGAGATCCGGCGGCGATTCGAACTGACCGGACGACGAGGGGCGGACAACAGCAATGGCGAGTGACTTCGAGATCGGTCTGGTCGGTCTTGGCCGCATGGGCGGCAACATGCGCCAACGCTTGCGCGACGCCGGCCACACCGTGGTCGGCTACGACCGTAATCCCGACGTGAGCGACGCGACGAGCCTCGAAGACCTCGTGAGCAAGCTGTCCGCGCCGCGCAAGATCTGGGTGATGGTTCCGGCAGGTGAGCCGACCCGGGCCACGATCGAAGAGCTCGGCAACCTGCTCGAGCCCGGCGATGTCGTCGTTGACGGTGGCAACTCGAAATACACCGACGACAAGGTGCACGCCGACAAGCTCGGCGAAAAGGGCATCGGATTCGTCGACGCCGGAGTCTCGGGCGGCGTCTGGGGCCTAAAGAACGGCTACGCGCTGATGGTGGGCGGCGACGCCGACCATGTCGCGCTCGTCCAACCCGCGTTCGACGCACTGAAGCCGCCCGGCGATTTCGGCTATGTACATGCCGGCTCGGTTGGTGCCGGCCACTTCGCGAAGATGGTTCACAACGGCATCGAGTACGGCATGATGCAGGCCTACGCCGAGGGCTACGAGTTGCTCGCGGCCACCGACGTCACAACCGACGTGCCGGCGATTTTCAAAAGCTGGCGCGAGGGCACGGTGATCCGATCATGGCTGCTCGACCTGATGGATGCCGCGCTCTCGGCCGACCCCAAACTCGACAAGGTGCGCGGTTGGGCCGAAGACTCCGGCGAGGGTCGCTGGACCATTGAAGCCGCGATCGACCACGCGGTGCCGATGCCGGTGATCACGGCATCGTTGTTCGCGCGCTTCAGCTCGCGGCAAGACGATTCGCCAGCCATGAAGGTGGTCGCATCGCTGCGCAACCAGTTCGGTGGGCACGCGATCTTGCCCGAGGCCGCGGCCGGTGATCAGCCGGGCGAGGGCACTGGCGCGACGTCCGGTACCACCGAGCACGCCGGCTAGTCGAGCCGCGAGCTTTTCGCCGTCCGTGCACCTATCGCAGCTTTCACTCCTCGACTTCCGCTCGTACGCGTCCGTCGAGCTCGGGCTCGAACCCGGTGTCACCTCACTCGTCGGGCCGAACGGTCAGGGCAAGACCAACCTGGTCGAGGCGATCGGCTACCTCGCCACGCTCGGTAGCCACCGGGTCGCGGGCGACACGCCGCTGGTGCGGGCCGGTGCCGACCGTGCGGTCGTGCGGGGCAATGTGGTGCGCGACGGTCGGTCCGTGCTGATCGAACTCGAAATCAATCCGGGTAAGGCGAATCGCGCACGCATCAACAAATCACCGGTGCCCAAGCCGCGTGAGGTACTCGGGCTGTTGCGTACGGTGCTGTTCGCGCCAGAAGACCTCGCCCTGGTGAAGGGCGATCCGAGCGAGCGGCGGCGTTTCCTCGACGATCTGCTGGTGGCTCGTTCTCCTCGGTTCGCCGCGGTGCGCGCCGACTACGACCGGGTGCTCAAGCAACGCAACGCGCTGCTGAAGACAGCCGGCTTGGCCCGCCGGTCGGGCGGCGCCGACCTTCGCACGCTCGACGTCTGGGATGCCCACCTGTCGCGAGCAGGCGCCGAGCTGCTGGCCGCTCGGGTCGAGTTGGTCGAGGCGATAGCACCGCTGGTCGACAAGGCGTATGCGGCGGTTGCCCGCGGGTCGATGCCGATCTCGATCGACTACGTCAGCTCGCTCGGACCCGAGGTGGCACTCGAACCTGATCGCGAAGTGCTCTCTGCGGCGCTGCTCAACGCACTGGCCGCGATGCGTTCCGACGAACTCGACCGTGGCATCACGCTGGTGGGTCCGCATCGCGACGAGCTGCTGCTGAAGATCAACGATCTGCCCGCTCGCGGCTATGCGAGCCACGGCGAGTCGTGGTCGCTCGCCCTTGCACTTCGGCTCGGCGGTTACGACTTGTTGCGGGCCGACGGTGGCGAGCCAATCCTGATCCTCGACGATGTTTTCGCCGAGCTCGACGCCGACCGGCGCGATCGGCTCGCCGACCTCGTCGCGCTGGCCGAGCAGGTGATCATCACGGCGGCGGTCGCCGCCGACGTGCCCGAGGTGTTGGTGGGCGCCCGCGTTGACGTCATGGACGGAGTGGTTCGCCGTGTCCGATGACGACCCCGACGATCAGTCCATCGACAGCGGCGAGATGGACGGCGCAGAGCCGATGACCGGGCGGCCCACTGGCCTGCCGAGCCGGCTGCCGACGCGGCCGCTGTCGGGAATCGACCTCGCTCGATCAGCGCTCGCGAAAGCGCGCGATGAGGCGCGGGCCCGCGGGAAAGCTGCCCCGGTTCGGCGCAGGCGCCTCGGCGGAACGTCGGGAGCTGCCGAATCAGCCGGAGCCGCTGCCCGCCGCCGCGACCCCGGCGACCCTGAGCCGCTCGGCGAGACGCTGCACCGGTTGATGGCTGAGCGTGGCTGGGACGTACCGGCTGCGGTGGCCGGCGTCACCGAACGGTGGGCCGAGATCGCCGGCGCCGACCTGGCGGCCCACTGCCGGCCTGACAAATTCGACGCCGGAGTCTTGGTGCTCGTCGCCGAATCCACCGCCTGGGCCACCCAGGTCCGACTGCTCGTGCCGCAGCTGCATCGCCGCCTCGACGACGTGGTGGGCCGCGGCGTGGTCACTCGCGTCGAAGTGCGCGGCCCTAGCGGTCCCGACTGGCGGCGCGGCCCGTTGCGAGTGCGTGGTCCGGGTCCGCGCGACACCTACGGATGATCAACCCGAGCCGTCGGCAGCTGATCAGCCGCGCCCGGCGGCAGAAGGTCGAATGACCCCAGGCAGACCGGCACGACGTATGGGTATCCACAGGCCACCGAGAAAGTCGCGCAGGCTCACAGCTAGGGCCGTCCGCGGCGGGTTTCTCGCCGTCCACCGACTACACTGGAGGTCATTCCTCAGACGACAGCGGGGCTGTGCGCGCCACAAAGCACAGTGGAGCGAACAGCGCCGCAGACCACATGTGCCCGCCCGGGTGCGGTGGAGAGGGGCAGGAGGCAACCGCACCCGTGAGCCACGAGTCAATTGAAGCTGCGATCGAGGCACCAGCCGAAGTGATCGTTCATGAGAATCTCGAACCGATCAACGCACCGAACGGCCAGGGTTCCTACAACGCCGATTCGATTCAGGTGCTCGAGGGGCTCGAGGCGGTCCGCAAGCGTCCCGGAATGTACATCGGTTCAACCGGCGAACGCGGCCTGCACCACCTCGTCTATGAGGTCGTCGATAACGCGGTCGACGAGGCACTGGCCGGCTACTGCGACACGATCACGGTCGACCTGCTTGCCGACGGCGGTGTCCGGGTCGTCGACAACGGTCGCGGTATCCCGGTCGACGAGCATCCGGTCGAGAAGAAGCCCGCGGTCGAGGTCGTGCTCACCGTGCTGCACGCGGGCGGCAAGTTCGGCGGCGGCGGCTACAAGGTGTCCGGTGGCCTGCACGGTGTCGGCGTCTCGGTGGTCAACGCCCTGTCGAGCCGGCTGGTGGTCAACGTGCGCAACCGTGGCC
>JBOGEK010000472.1:0-6034 GCA_050743645.1 Acidothermaceae bacterium | reverse complement strand
GTGGGGACCCGAGCCGCCCTACCACGCCCCGGTTTTCGTGCTCACTCACTACGCTCACGAGCCGATAGAGATGGACGTCGGCACGACCTTCTACTTCGTCACCGAGGGCTTTGACGCCGCGTACGCGCAAGCACTCGAGACGGCCGGCGCCGGCGGCGTCGACATCGCCGGCGGCGCTTCGCCAGTGCGACAGGCACGCAACGCGGGCGTGATCGATGAACTCACGCTCGATATCGCACCCGTCTTGCTCGGTAGCGGCGAGCGCATGTTCGACGGTGTTGCGACCTTCGACTTCGAGCCCGTCGAGGTGCTCCACTCAGCGCTCACCACTCATATCCGTTACCGCAAACGCAGCGGCGGCTGAGGAGCACGCAAAGGCACTTCGTCCGCGAGGAGAGTGCTGAGTCGTTGCGGTCAATCTGGCTTGTTGCGCCGGACGGCGTAGAGGGCGGCCTGGGTTCGGTCCGCGAGTTGGAGCTTGTCGAGGATGCGCGATACATAGTTTTGAACGGTTTTTAACGATAGTCCCAGCATTCGCGCGATTTGCGGATTGCTAGCCCCTTGGGAAACGAGCGTAAGGACCGCGCGCTCCCGTTCGGTGAGCCCGGGGTGGGCGCCCTGCTCCGGGGAGCCGTCTCGTGTCGTCGTCTGCGCGAGCACCTGGCTCGCGACACCGGCACCGAACACGGCGCCCCCTGCTGCGACCGTGCGCACGGCGGCGGCGATTTCCTCGCCCGGCGCCCCTTTGAGCACGTAGCCGCGAGCGCCTGCCTTCAATGCGGCCACCACCGTGTCGTCGTCGTCCACCATCGTGATGACGAGGACCGCTGGGGCGCCCGGCCGGGCGGTGATAGCCGCTGTGGCCTCGACTCCGGACATCGTTGGCAAGTTGAGGTCCATCAGCACGACGTCCACTGCGCCATCTCGGACGGCGTCTATTGCTTCCGGTCCGTCGCTCGCGGTTGCGACGACGTCCATGTCCGGCAGTGACGCGACAAGAGCCGCGAGTCCGTCGCGGAAGACCGGGTGATCGTCGACGACGACGACGCGCGTCGTCATGGCGACACCGCGACGACGGGCTCACTTATAGGCTGCCGCGGCTTCGGCGGTAGCGGGATTTCTGCGGTGACGGTCGTCCCGTTGACTGGGGTGGACGATATTCGCAACTGACCGCGCAGCTCCTCGGCACGCTCGCGCATGGTCTGCAGGCCGTGCCCGACCGTTGCCCGGCCGTTGCTCCGAATTCCTTGGCCGTTGTCGCTGACCGCGACGAGCAACAAGCCGTCGGCGGCTGACACGCGCACTTCGCAGCGGGTCGCGCCGGCGTGCCGCACGACGTTCGTCACAGCTTCGGTCGTGATCCGGAAAGCCGCGACTTCCACGGCCGCGGGGAGCTGTGGAATGTCGTCGACCTCGATGCCCACAGTCGTCGTCGAGCCAGTCGCGAGTCGATGCGTCACTTGTTCTATGGAGCCCCGCAGCCCCAACTCGTCGAGCGCGGGCGGTCGCAGGCCTTCGACCACGCGTCGGACGTCGGCCATCGTGGCCCGCAGGTCGTCGCGCAAGCTGGCCACGTCGGCGGCAGCCGTCGGATCGTGGGCCACCCGGCCGGCGAGCAGGTCGAGGCGCAGCAGGTGACCGGCGAGCGCAGGCCCGAGCCCGTCATGCAGGTCGCGGCGCAGCCGGCGGCGCTCCTCTTCACGTGCGAGCACGAGCCGCTCGCGCGCTCGTTGGAGGTCGAGGGTGAGTTCGTGCGAATGCAGCACGCCGCCGAGGTGCCCGGCGAGGTCGTCCAGCAGCTGTCGATCACGGCGCCGCATCGGTGTCGCCGGCGGGGTGAAGCGCAGCTCGCCGACCGGCTGCCCGAACGCGACAAGCCGCAGCGTGCTTTCACCGCCATCGCCGCCCGCCAGCCGACGACCGTGGCCGTCCGTGATCGAGACCTCGCCGAGCCCGAGCTCGCGCAGTTCGTCGACGACCTGCTCGAGTAGACCGGTCACATCGGCAGTTGCCTCGAGCTGCTTGCCGAGTCCGGCGAGGACGTCGTACGGCTCGTCCCAGCGGCCGTAGGTGACGCGGTTGACGCCACGTTGCAGCGAGTCGCGCAGCGGCGCGAACGATACGGCGACGATCGCGGCCGCGACCCAGGGCAGCCACGACGCGCCGCGCACGTCCAGTCGGTTGCCGACGCCGGCGATGACGAGTGCGTACACGCCCGCGACGAGTGCCGACAGCATCAGCCACACCAAGGTGCGGTTAGCCGCGGTCCGCAGGTCGTAGAGCCCGCGGGCGAGGACGGCGAAGCCAATGGCGAAAGGCAGCGGCAGTACGGTCGCACCGAAGATCCACGGGCCGGTGTCGTAGCCGATGCTGAACACGATCGGCGTGGCGACGATGGGCAGCACCGCGGCCGCGACGAACAGCTTCAACTGCTGCCGTAGCAGTGGTGTCCCATGGCGAAAGCGCGCGACGAGCTGCACGATGATGCCCACCGTTGCGACGGCTGCGAGCGGGACGTGCGCTAGGAACGCGATCCCGCTGACCAGGTCCCACGGTCGTGGCGGCGCAATCGGGTTATGCCAATTCCCGAGATTGGTCAGGTCCGCTTGCCGATCCAGCAGCGGGTCGACGACGGCGCCGATGAGGATGACGATGAATGCTCGCGACAGCCAGTTGCGTCGTGACGGTTGCAGCCGCCCGTCTGGGAACCGCAACGGCACACCGAGCGTCACGAGGTACCAACCGAGCGAGCGTACGGCCGACCCAGCGACGGCGAAGACCGCGACCGCGGGCACGCTGCCCGGATCGGCGACGATTCCGTGGTGGGCAAGATCTGCACCCGCGCCGCCTGCCGCGGACATTGCGCCTCCGGCAAGCATTAACCAGCCCACGGCGTTGTCCGGTCGAGCCGCAGTGACGATTGCTCCAACGATGGCGAGCGCGACGACGAACGCCGCCGAGAACGCCATCGCTGGCATCGAGCCGCCGTCCGAAACGTTGACCGCCAGCGAGACTGCGATACCGGCCAGCGCAACGCCGACTGCCGCGGCGGTCGCCGCGGCAGTCAGCCGACTCGAGCGGGTCGTCAACATCTGCTCCATCGTCGCCGGATGTGCGTGGGTTGGCAGCAGAATCAGGCGTTTGCAGGCGCCAGTGCGGCGACAGGAACGTCTTTGCGACGCGGCACTCGCAGCGCGATTACGCCGAGGGCGACGAGCCACGCGTACCAGAGCAGCGTTTGCGGTGCACCGGCCCGCGCGGCGGGCACCGCGACGATCAGGACGATGCCGACGACGTAACCCGCGTAGACGAACCAGCGCGGCAACAGTCGTGTCACCTGGCCAGCGCCCGCAATCGCGAGTACCAGCACGCCGGCGACGCCGCCAGACAACGTGAATCCGATATTGCGGATGTCGTTGACGGTCGCCACGACCGCAAGCGGAGCCCCATGGTGTCCGTTGTAGAGCGCCGCAGCGCCGGCTGCACTCCCTGTGGCGAGGCCGACCGCGGTGTAGACGATCGCGGCGCCCGTCACGCACGACGAGAGCCAGCCCCCGAGATCGCCTGCGCCCCGCAGCAGCCGAGCCACCAACAGGGCCGCGACAAGGAAGACGAGCCCGGCGATGAACTCGATGTAGCCGCCGGTGAACACCTTCGTCATCGACGAGGTAACGAGCCCACTGACAACATGACTCTGCTTGTCGCCGATCGTCACGTTGGGCTGGAATACCGCACCGACGAACGTAAGCACGACGTAGCCGACAGTGAGCCAACCGGCGGTGAGCCAGAGCCGGCGGGGCGTGCCGGTCATGGTAGGCACACCCAAATAGGGCCGCTGCTCTGGGCGAGCGAACTCTCGAAGGCGCCGACCGCGCCCGGTCCGTCCGACGTCGCATGCCCGGACATGTCTGGGCCGACGGTGCCATGCGTGACGGCGGGGAAGGTGTCGTCCTCGCCACCGTAGTGCGCCTGGAAGTTCATCGCTGCTCCGACGCACGACGCCTTGTCGCTCGGGAAACCGGGTGCCTGGTGTGCCTGCCCGGCGAACGCCGGCGTCGCCGCAGTGGCGACCGTGCCTGCAACGGAGACCGCCGCAACGATCGCTGCTCGGATAATGGTTCGCATTGCTCTCACCTTTCTATTAGTGGTCGTTCCGACGCCGAGCAGGATGCGCCCCACCGGTTCCCACGGACGAGAGCATCGACTCCCACATTGGCTGGGAGGATCTCCCGTATTACGACGCCGTCACCACTACGCGGTCCTGGTTGTCCTGCTGCATGACATCCATGCGCGCGTACTCTCCGCGTGCGGTGCGCTGTCATCGGCAGCGGTAATTGCCGATGGGGGACCGAAGTCACGCACCACACGGCTATCGCGGGGTGCAGGCGGCTTAGAGTGCCGATGGTGGATGCAGCGACGCTTCCGAGAGCCTTGGCCGCAGGCATTGCGGTCGCGGCTGAAGCCGGGCTGCACGTTGAGGCTGCGGACGTACTGACGAATTCCAACCGGCTGACGCTGCGGCTTCGACCGTGCGACGTTCTCGCTCGCGTCGCGCCTCGTGCCCGGCGCGACGGCGCCGAGTTCGACGTCGAGATCGCTCGACGTCTTGCTGTCAGCGGCGCACCAGTGGAAACCCTCGATCCGCGCGTTGAGCCGCGCGTCTACGAACACGACGACTTTGTGGTCACGTTGTGGACCTACTACGAAACCGTGCCGCCGCACGACATCGCGCCGGCCGAATACGCGTGCGCACTTGGGAGATTGCACGACCGCATGCGGCAGGCGGGCCTGATGGACTCGCCGCACTTCACGGATCGAATAGAAGAAGCTCGACGCCTCGTCGACGACGCCACCGATCATCCTTGGATTTCCGGACCCGACCGTGCACTCGTCGCGGCGACGCTGCGACAAATGCGGAGCACGGTCATTGAACGAGGTGCGCCCGAACAGCTTCTGCATGGCGAGCCGCACCCGGGTAACGTTCTGCGGTCGAAGGACGGCCTGCTATTCGTCGACCTCGAAACATGCTGTCGTGGGCCTGTTGAGTTCGACATCGCTCACGCCACAATCAGCGCCGACCGCTCTCCGATGGAGGTCGCCGCGCACTACACCGGTGCCGACCAATCGTTGGTGTACGCGTGCTGGATCCTCGCGCTCGCGATGGTGACCGCGTGGCGCTGTGACCCGGCCGATGATCTGCCAAATGGCCGTGCCTTGGCGATGGACTGGATCCGTCAGCTGCGCGCCGCCGTCCACTGATTCGGACGTGCAGCGCTACTACCTTTCGACGGAGGTTTTGAGGTGACCAGGCCCGCAAATGGGCGGTCGGTGGCCGGAGGGAACCAATCGGCCTTCTGACTGCGACAGTGTGGGTGTGGAGACGGGTGCAGGGTCGCCGCGCGGAAGCCGAGCCGCCGACGATCACAACGATCGCGACGACGTGACGGTCCTTCGCGCCGTCCGCCGAGGCGATGAGGCGGCGCTCGCGCAGTTATATGACCGGCACGCCGGCTGGCTCACAGCCCGGCTCACTCGCCGTTGCACGCGGCCAGACGTCGTCGATCAAGCAGTCCAGGACACCTTCCTCGCGATATGGCGAGGGAAGGCGGCGTTCCGGGGCGACGGTGAGGTGGCCGCTTTCTTATGGGGCATCGCCGCGCGGCGGCTCGTCGATGCCCTGCGCCGCGATCCCGCGCGTCCATCCCTGTGGCGGGAGCATTCCGAACCGCAACCGCTGGTGGCCTCGGCCGAGGATGAGGTGCTGCTCGGGGTCGAGCACGGTCAGCTGGGGCAGGCCCTTGCGGGCTTGTCGCCGGAGCTTCGTGGCGCGATCGAGGCGACGGTGCTGGACGGCTTGACCTACTCCGAGGCCGCAGTGCTCCTGGGCGTCGCCGAAGGCACCGTGAAGTCGCGCTGTCATCGTGCACGCCAGGCGTTAAGGGCCGCCCTGCTGGAACGCCCATCCGGCTACGACTCGCCGAAACCGCGACAGGTATGGGGAACTCCATGACGACGACGTTCGGTGAACGACCAC
>JBOGEK010000471.1:0-4686 GCA_050743645.1 Acidothermaceae bacterium | reverse complement strand
GCCTACGGGCGCGCGTACGGTTTGGAACGCGCCGGCGACAATCTCGGTGCCGTGGTCGGACCGCTGCTCGCCGCCGGCCTCGTCGCGTGGCTCGGTATCAGGCCGGCGATCTATTTCGCTTTCATTCCAGGCATTCTCGCGGCTGCGGCCATCACGGTAGCGGCGCGTGAAGCGCGCCGGCTTGGCCACGAAGCGGCACCGCGAAGGCGGCTGCACTTCTCGGGGTTGCGCGGATCAGGGCTCGGTCGCCCGCTGTTGCCGATTGCCATGTTCGAGTTCGGCAACATCGCCACCACGTTGCTGATTCTGCGCAGCACCCAATTGCTGCACGTCGGAGGCCGGTCGTTGGCGGCTGCCACCAGCCTGGCGATCCTGATTTACGCAGCGCACAACGCGTTGGGTTCGGTGGTGGCACTGGTCGGCGGTCGCTGGATCGATCACGCCGGTCCGCGCCGAGTGTTCGCCCTAGGTGCGGCGCTTTACGTATTGGCGTACGCGGGTTTCGCGATCGGCGTCCATACCTGGTGGTGGCTGCTGGTCGCGTTCGTGCTCGCGGGCTCGGCCGTCGGACTCGCGGAGACCGCCGAGTCGACGCTGTTTGCGCAAGCGTTGCCCGACCACTTACGCGGTACCGGCTTCGGCGTGCTCGGCGGAGTGCAGGCTTTAGGCGACCTGGTGTCGACCGCAGTCGTCGGCGTGCTCTACACCGCGGTCTCGCCGGCCGCGGGCTTCACCTACGCCGCTGCCTGGATGGCGCTAAGTGTTGCCGCGAGCTATTGGACGGCGCGGCCGCGCTACGGCGACTGGACCGTTGCCGCCGACGCATAGAGCTCGAGTGGTTCGAGGGTCACCAGCCGGCCGTGCAGGCAATCGTCGTTACTGCGAACGAAATCGCGCAGCTTCTCGTCGTCGTCGACGATGACCACCGCGACAGGCAGGTGGTCGGAGACGTCCAAAATCCGCGCGGTGTGCACGTCGCCCCCTCGACCGAAACCCTCGACGCCGCGAAGCACAGTCGCACCGGCCAGCCCGGCGTCGAGTGCACGCCTCACGACAACGTCGCGCAACGGCCGGTGCTGATGCATCGCGCTGTCGCACAGGTAGATCGTCAAGCGGCTCGGCTGCCGCGAGGTGGCCATCGAGTTCTGCCTACCTCGACGGGCTCGCCGTGTCCAGTGCCAACGAGGGTCGATCTGTCGTAGGCTTGACCTACGGCGGAGGGGCTCGCCGTCATCCGCCGGATTCGGCCAACGGTCCCTGGTTCGCTCCAGGAGGATCCGCGTTGACCAACACCTGTGCCGAGTTGGCATGAGCGAGAACACCCAGCCTCCTGCGCGTGACGTCAGCCCGAAGCCAGCCGTCGATACCGCGCCCCTCGATTTTTCCGACCTGCCGATTGATCCCGACATCGATGACGGCGGTGCGGCTTTTCGTCGTCCGACATCGTTGTTTCCGCGACTAGCGCCCGACGTCGTCGCCGCGGTTTTCGCCGGAGGGATCTTTGGCGGGCTGGCCCGTTACGCGATTGGCAAGGCGGCGCCGTCACCCGACAACGCATTTCCGTGGGATGTCTTCGGCATCAATCTCGGCGGAGCCTTCGCGCTCGCACTGCTGCTGGTGCTCGCGATCGAAGTGTTTCCGGCCAACCGCTACCTGCGACCCGGGCTTGGCACCGGCTTTCTCGGCGCGTTCACCACATTCTCGTCGCTGGCGAATGCGACCGACCACCTGCTCGCTCACGGCCACGCCGGCCTGGCAATTGCCTACCCCGTAGGGAGTTTGGTCGGCGGTTTACTTGCTGCGATCCTGGGCCTGACCTGCGGGCGCATCGTGGGCAAGCAGCGGATTCGCGGGCACAACGAAGAAACGGCGACGGGAGCGTCGGCATGAGTGTTGGCGCGCATCTCGAACTCAGCGTCGTCGTCAGCGAGCACGCACACTTTCATCACGTGCCGGTGTACGTCGAACTCGTACGCCGCGCCCACAAGCAGGGCGTGGCCGGAGCCAGCGTGTTTCGCGGCATCGAAGGATTCGGCCATTCGCATCGAGTGCATGAAGCCCACGCATTCGAACTCAAGGCTCACACACCCGTCATGGTCGTGATCGTCGACACCGAGACACGAATCCGTGAGTTTTTGCCTTATGTTCAGGAGGTTTCCGGCGGCGACACGATCATCACGCTACGGCCGGTCGAGGTGCTCTCTGCCGCAGTCGGACGCCGCTGATGTGGCTCGCGGTTGCTGTCGCGCTCGTCGCGGGCGTCGGAGCGGTGTGCCGCTACGTCACCGACCAGATGATCTCTCATCGGCGCGACAGCGTGTTCCCGCTCGGCACGTTCACCATCAACGTCGTCGGTTCGTTCGTGCTGGGGATTACGACCGGCCTGGCCACCCATCACGGCCTTTCGGTGACAGCAGCCACCATCATCGGTAGCGGTTTTTGCGCCGGCTTCACAACGTTCTCGACCTGGATGTGGGAGACCATCGCCCTCGCCGAGGCGGGTGCAGCGTTGGAGGCCAGCATCAACGCACTCGCGTCACTCGTCGTCGGCCTCGCCGCCGCTGGCCTCGGATTGTGGCTCGCCCTGCTGTAGACCGGTTCCAGAACGTCGGTTCCAGAACGTCGGTTCCAGAGCGTCGGCTTCGACCGCCAGCTCGCTTGCATCGGCCGTCAACGTGTGCCGCGTGAGGGTGAGGCGCCGGCATCAGGCGATGCCGGCGCCTCGAACGTCGGCGAGCCCCCCAAGGCTGTGTCGTCGCCGACCGGCGACCTGCGACCGGGGATCGTCAGGATGCCGTCGAGTCATCAGAGTTGGCAGCTGGGGCCGTGATACATCGTGATGAGCCGCGACCGCTCGTACCTACCCGCGACGCCGCCCCTAACTAGCCGAGGTGGTCACCAGAATCTCGCTCGCCGGACCTTTCGGCGGGGTCGGCGGCCTCGGCCGGGTCGGCGGGGTCGGCTGTTTCGAGGCGAGCCAGCCGTTCGACCAGCCAAGCCCAACCCGTCGCCTTATCGTGCTCACGGTGCCAACCCCACAACAACTCATGCACGTTCGGACCGTGCTTGACGTGGGCAAGCAGCGCGACCCGCGATCCCGGTGCCATCACCTCGGATTTGAACAGCTCCCGGGTGTTGCCCGCCGCGTCGCGCTGCACGTCGCCTACCGTGCCGCCCAGAAATCCGGGCATCAATCCCTCGGAGAACCGCGCCGCACCCGTGACGTCGACGGCAACGTCGCCCGGCATCGGTACGCCGCCGAGCAACACGAGCTCGCCGGTGTCGTGGATCCATTCGACCAGCGCCCAGGTGCCGAGCTCGATTGCCAACAGTGCCGCCACGTCGTCAGGCACTTGCCACACGCCGAAGTTGGTCGAGAAACTGCTGACCCGGGTGACGTCGGCGGCGTTGAACTCGGCGAGGTCGTAGACCGGCAACTGGGTGCCGTCGAGTTCGAGCGAACCCAGCACCTGCAGGTCGCTGGAGTCGCTGCCGGTCTTGTTGTCGCTGTCGCTGCCTGTCACCGCAGATCTCCTTGTGCGTAGGGGCTTTTCAGCCCAGATCGGACGACGAGCGAGCGGACGACGAACGATCGGACGACGGGCCGGTGCGGAAACGCGTGGCCGCGGGTTCGCCGCCCAGCATGCGGGCCAGCTTGCGAAAGGCCTCGCCGCGATGGCTGATCGCGTCCTTTTCGTCGGCCGACATCTCGGCGGTGGTGCGATCCTGCCCAGTCGGAACGAAAATCGGATCGTAGCCGAATCCGTTGCTGCCGCGTGGCGCTCGGATCAGCGAGCCGAACACCCGGCCGTGGGTCACGATGTCGACGCCATCTGGAAAAACCACCGCTGCGGCGCAGACAAACGAAGCGCCACGTCGCTCATCAGGCACGTCGTCCACCTGCGAGAGCACCAGCCGCAGATTCGCGTCGTCGCGATTCGCCGGATCGGGACACAAGTCGCCCGACCAGCGCGCCGAGAAAATCCCCGGCATGCCGTTCAACGCATCGACCGCGAGCCCGCTGTCGTCGGCAATCGCGATCTGGTCGGTGGCAGCCGCGATCGCGCGCGCCTTCAACAAGGCGTTCGCTTCGAAACTGTCACCGGTCTCGGCGACCTCTGGCGCGTCGGGATAGGCCTCAACGCTGACCAGTTCGACGTCGAGGCAGGCCGCCGCCAGGATGCGCCGCAACTCGGTCAGCTTGTGCGCGTTGCGAGTGGCAAGCACCACACGTCGTCCGGCCAGGTCGTTCGTCTGCGCCGTCATGACGCGGCCAGCACCTCGCGCTGGAGCGCGGCCAAGGTGTCGCACCCGCCGACTGCCAGATCGAGCAGGGCGTCGATTTCGGCGCGGCGCAGCGGCGAGCTCTCGGCGGTGCCCTGCACCTCGATGAACTCGCCCTCACCGGTGACGACCACGTTCATGTCGGTGCCGGCGCGCACGTCTTCTTCGTAGGCGAGGTCGAGCCGCGGCTCACCGTCGATGACGCCGACGCTGACCGCCGAGACGCTACGCACCAAGGGCTCGCCCGGCATCTTGCCGTTGACCCGCAGCCAGCCGATCGCATCGACCAGCGCGACATAGGCGCCAGTGATCGCCGCGGTGCGGGTGCCGCCGTCGGCCTGCAGCACATCGCAGTCGAGCTGGATCGTTGCCTCGCCGAGCGCCTTGTAGTCGACGCAGGCC
>JBOGEK010000470.1:0-13035 GCA_050743645.1 Acidothermaceae bacterium | reverse complement strand
GGCGTGGTACATGAACACCGTCCCCTTCGGCATCCGGTGGCTCAGCACGGCGCGGCAGGCGACGACGCCGTTGCGGTTGAAGGCCTCGATCCAGTCGTTGTCGGCCACCCCGATCACCGCAGCGTCGGCCGGGCTCATCCCGATCACCGGGCCGCCGCGGAACAGGCGCAGCATGTGCCGGTTGTCCTGGTACTCGGAGTGGATCGACCACTTCGAATGCGGCGTGAGGTACCGCACGGTGATCTCTGCCCGGCCCTCCTCACGCACACCCTGCTCGCCGAAATGACGCGCATAGGCAAGCGGCGGCCGGAAGGTTGGCAGACATTCGCCATACTCGGCCATCCACTCGTGGTCGACGTAGAAATGCATGCGCCCGGTAAGCGTGTGCCAGGGCTTCTTGCGTTCGACGTTGACGACGAACGGGGAATACCGTCGTCCGCCCGTCTCGCTGCCCGACCATTCGGGCGATGTGATCACGGCGCGTGGCTGAACCTGCGTGTCGGCGAACGTAATTCGTTCGTCGGCGCGTTCCTCAGCGAGGTCAGCGAGCCGCATGCCGGTGCGCTTTTCGAGTGCCTCCCAGCCTTGCAGCGCGACGCGGCCGTTGGTCGTGCCCGACAAGGCCAGGATCGCCTCGGCAAGATGGACGTCGCGGGTGAGCGCCGGCCGCCCGTCGCCGACTCCGCCGTGCACGGTGCCGTTGGCACGACGTAGGTAGTCGACGGCGCTAGTCGGCACCCAGCTGATGCCCTTGACGTTGGTACCAAGGGTGTCGACCAAAGGACCGATTGCGGCCATTTTCTCAGCCACGGCAGCAAAATCGCGCTCGACCGTGATGAGCTTCGGCATGTTGATGCCTGGCTTTGGCTGCGTGTCGCCGGATTTCCAGTCGAGAACGCGGCCACCGGGTTGCGCGGTCTCGTCGACGCTGTCGTGCGCCAATGGCGCCGCCAGCACGTCGGTGCGGGTGCCGAGGTGAGTAGCCGCGAGCCGGGAAAAGTCCTCGGCGATCGTGCGGAACACATCGAAGTCGGTGCGGGTCTCCCAAGGCGGTGCGATTGCCGGATTGAACGAATGCACGAACGGATGCATGTCGGTTGTGGAGATGTCGTACTTCTCATACCAGGTGGCCGCGGGCAAGACGATGTCGGAGAACGTGCAGGTGCTCGTCATGCGAAAGTCGACCGTCGTCAGCAAATCGAGTTTGCCTCGCGGTGCCTCGTCGCGCCATTCGACCTCGACGGGCCGCAGATGTGCCGGTGACTCGGCGGCCCGCACGGCATCTTCGGCACCGACGAGATGCCGCAGAAAATACTCCATTCCCTTACCCGACGAGCCGAGCACATTCGCTCGCCAGATGGTCATTACGCGAGGAAAGTTCGCTGGATTGTCAGGGTCTTCGTCGGCGAACCGCAAGCGCTTGGCCTGGAGTTCGCCCACGATGTAATCGGCTACCGGCACGCCGGCCCGTGCGGCGTCGTCGGCCAGGTCGAGCGGGTTGCGGTCGAACGTCGGATGCGACGGGGTCCAGCCCAGCCGGCCGGCCTGGACGAGACAGTCGGCGAAGGTACGACCCTCGAACAGGCCGCGCCCGAGTGGGCTCGACAACTCGGCGGCGCCGAAATTCTCGTAACGCCATTGATCGGTGTGCAGGTAGAAGAACGATGTACCCGTCATGTGTCGGGTCGGACGCTGCCAGTCGAAAGCAAACGCCATCGTCTGAAAACCGGTAAGCGGCCGAACCTTCTCCTGGCCCACGTAGTGCGCCCAGCCGCCACCATTGACCCCCTGACAACCAGTCAGCATCGTCAACGTGAAGAACGTGCGGTAGATCTGATCGGAGTGGAACCAGTGGTTGGTACCCGCGCCCATCGCAATCATCGATCGACCGCGCGAAAGCTCGGCGTTGCGAGCGAACTCGCGAGCCACCCGAGTGGCGGCCGCAGCTGGCACCGACGTGATGGCTTCCTGCCACGCAGGCGTATACGGCTCGGGATCGTCGTAGCCCGTCGGCCATTGACCGGGCAGCCCCTCACGCGCGACGGCGTATTGCGCCATCAGCAAATCGAACACGGTAGTGACGAGGCGGTCGCCGACACGCATCACAGGCACACCACGGCGGACGACGGCACCGCCCTCGGTCTGGCCGACATCGAATCGCGGCAAGTCGACCGAGACCGCATCGGTATGCCGGCCGAACAAACTCAACACCGGATCGACCTCGGCCAGGTCGAGGTTCCACCGCCCGATACCGGAGTCGTTGTACCGGAAACCAATAGAGCCGTTGGGAACGTGCGGGAGGCCCGTCGCAGAATCGAGGAGCACCGTCTTGTGCGCCGCATCTTCTGCGGCGGCATCGGCGCCTTCGAGATCGGCGGCGGTGAGGAACCGGTCGGGCACATAGCTGTCTTCGTGCTCGCGCAGCGTCACCAGGAACGGCAGGTCGGTGTAGGTCTTCACGTAATCGGTGAAGTACGGCACCTCCCGGTCACGGAAGAACTCCGTCAAAATCACGTGGCCCATTGCCATTGCAAGTGCGCCGTCGGTGCCGGGCGCCGCAGGTAGCCAGTCGTCGGCGAACTTCGTGTGGTCGGAGTAGTCGGGGCTGACGACAACGACCTTTTGGCCGCGATAGCGAGCCTCGGTCATGAAGTGCGCGTCGGGCGTACGCGTGATCGGCAGGTTCGTGCCCCAGACCATGAGGTATGACGAGTTCCACCAATCACCCGACTCAGGCACGTCGGTCTGGTCACCGAACGCCTGCGGCGACGCGATCGGCATATCGGCGTACCAGTCGTAGAACGACAGGATCGTCGCTCCGATCATCGACAAGAAGCGAGTGCCTGCCGAATATGACACCTGCGACATCGCAGGAATCGGGGAAAATCCGATGACCCGGTCGGGGCCATGTTCTTTAATCGTGTGGGCGTGCGCAGCCGCGATCAGTTCGCTGACTTCGGGCCAGGTCGAACGAACGAACCCGCCCTTGCCGCGTACGCTCTTGTAGAGCTTGGTCTTCTCGGGGTCGCCCACGATCTCGGCCCACGCCAAGACCGGATCGCCGACCCGCCGCCGGGCTTCACGCCACAGATCGAGCAACGGCCCGCGCACGTACGGATAACGCACCCTGGACGGCGAGTAGGTGTACCACGAGAACGACGCGCCACGCGGACACCCTCGTGGCTCGTATTCAGGAGAATCAGGCCCCACCGACGGGTAATCGGTCTGCTGCGTCTCCCACGTGATGATGCCGTCCTTGACGTACACCTTCCACGAACACGAGCCCGTGCAGTTCACGCCGTGCGTTGAACGCACTTCCTTGTCGTGCCGCCACCGCTCGCGATAGAACTCCTCGGCGCTGCGTGGATCATTGCGGTGCACCTCGCGATAGTTCTCGGACGGCGTGCCCGGCACGAAGTACTGCGCCTTACGAAGCAAGCCTTCGATCGGCTCACCGGCGGGAATCAACGGCGCGAGTAGCGACGGCTCCTTCGCTCGGCCCGACCCACCATCACGCACGGACTTCGACCCAGGCATCCGATCGCCCCGCTTCCAGGCTGGCCGGCGCGGTGCCTAAAAAACGGACAACCGCCGCTATGGTCGGCACCCTACCTTGCACTCCCAGCCCGAAACGCAGGCCGGCGCAGTGATCTTTGCAACAGATTGCGCGGGAGACGAAGGCGTTTCGACGTGTTAGCTGGGCGTGTAGTCGGGCCAGGCCGTCGGCGGTCCGCCGGCCGTTTGCCGGATGAACTCGCCGAGGATCCAGTGCTGGTAGGCGAGCACGTCCGGTGGAGTGGCGAGCGTGAGCAGGTACTCTCCGTCGCGGCAGTAAGCATCGGCTTCGTCGATGACATCGGCTATGTGTTGGCAAAACGCACCGGTGCTCACGGGCACCCGGTAAACGACCTCATCGAGCACCGGCACGCCGGCTTCGGCCGCGGCGTCCATCAATCCGTTTGGGTGAAGGGTGAACTCGCTATAGGCACCGCGAACCTGATCGGCGAGCGCGACGATCCGCGCAGGCACGTCGGAGGTGGGGTTTGCGGCGTCGAACGCGATGAGTGTCATCTCGCGCAACAGCTCTTCACCATGTTCGGTCGAGCGTTCCCGGATCGGGATCGGGACGCTGAGAAGGCGCACGTCGACGAGAGGCTCAGATGAGGTCGGCACGGGCACATCGTAATGGGCGAACCGGGCCTGCAAGTGGGCGCGACAGGTTTCGAACCTGTGACCCCCCGGTTGTAAGCCGGGTGCTCTTCCGCTGAGCTACGCGCCCGAAGATGTGCTGCGGCGGGCAAGCCTATCGAGTGCCGCTTCGACGTCGGCTGCCAAGTCCGGGCCGGAAGACGGGGAGCCCGCCGCCCCGGGTTCGGCAGGCTTTTCGACGTCCGACTCGATGGTTGTACCGCACGCTCGACAGGTCACCTGTCCGAGTTGGCGCACCAACCGCGACGAGCCGCACGCTCGACAGTGGTCGAGATCGGCCACCCAGTCGTGGTCGGCCTGGCACGACGCGCAGACGAGCACGTGTGAGCCGCCGCGCACCCCCCGTTTCCACGGCGACGGACCACGAACGGGGTCGGTCTCGCGCGTGCCGCAACGCCAGCAAGGCATCGGGTCGTCATCCCAACTCGGCGAGAGCGCGCACGTAGTCGGCAGGATCGCGAGCCTCGCCGATGCCGTGCACAACCGACCAGCGCAGCACGCCGTCGCGGTCGATCACGAAGGTGCCGCGAAGCGCGGCTCCCGCAGTGGCATCGAAAACCTCGTACGCCCGCGCTACCTCGCCATGTGGCCACGAGTCTGCCAATAAAGGGAAATCGAGCCGTTCGTGCTCGGCGAAGCGCCGCTGCACGAACTTGGAGTCGATCGACACCGCAAGCAGTTGGGTGGTTTCGTTGACGAATGCGCCGGTGTCGTCGCGCAGTGCAGTCAACTCGCCGGTGCAGACGCCCGAAAACGCCCACGGAAAGAAGACCAACAGCACATGGCGCGTGCCGCGAAACGACGACAGCCGAACCGGGGTGCCGTGCTGGTCGACCAGTTCGAAATCGGGCGCGGGCCGGCCGACTTCGAGGGTCATCGCTTTCGTGAACTTCGGGGCGCCACCAGGCGAGCACCCGACCAGTCGCGGCCGGCACTGGTCGAACTGGTCTGACTTAGACCAGCGGTCGGTGCCGCCTCGGTGATGTCGCTTGGCTCGATGTGGCCCTCGCGGCCCGATTTCGGCGTCAGGAGCCAGATCGTGCCGCCATCGGCGAGCGCGGTGAGGGCGTCGACGAGGGCGTCGACGAGATCGCCGTCACCATCGCGCCACCACAGCAAGACGGCGTCGACGACGTCGTCGTATTGCTCGTCGACGAGCGCGCTGCCCGTGACCTTCTCGATCGAGGCGCGCAGCTCTTCGTCGCTGTCGCCGTCGTAACCGATCTCTTGGACCACCTGACCGGCCGAGAATGCCAGCTTCTCCGCCGGACTGCGCTGTCCCTCCGCGTGGTCCGCGGTCGCGCTCACGAACGCCCTCCCTTATGTCTGGATGCTTGGTCGCTGTAGTCCACACGTACGAGCGCCCATGCGCAAGTGCTGATCCCCCAAACGGGGCATGAAACACGCCACAGCCTCCAGGGATCGCTCGGCAGAGTGAGAGAATCCAAGGCGTCCGCCCCGACCGAGCGTTCCCGTGAGGATCACATCGTGGCCGAAGCCCTGCCCGACGGTAACCGCGGCGACCGACCAACCGACCGGTCGCCCGCGATCAGTCCCGTGATCAGTGACGGACTCCCGAGCCAGTTGCCCGACGTCGATCCCGAAGAGACGGCCGAATGGCTCGATTCGCTCGACGCCGTGGTCGACGCGCAGGGCAAGCAGCGGGCTCGTTATCTCATGCTGTCGATGTTGCAGCGCGCGCGAGAGCGGCAGGTCGGCGTGCCGCCGCTGCGCAGTACCGACTACATCAACACGATCGCACCCGAAGCCGAGCCGTGGTTTCCCGGTGACGAGCGGATCGAGAAGCAGATCCGCCGCGCGGTGCGCTGGAATGCGGCCGTCATGGTCTCGCGAGCCAACCGGCCAGAACTCGGCGTGGGCGGCCACATCGCCACCTACGCGTCGGCCGCCAGCCTCTACGAGGTCGGCTTCAACCACTTCTTCAAAGGCAAGCACGCCGCCGACGGCACGTCGGGCGACCAGGTGTTCTTCCAGGGCCACGCCTCCCCCGGCATCTACGCCCGCGCATTTCTCGAAGGCCGGTTGACCCAGGACCAGCTCGACGGGTTCCGCCAGGAGATCTCGCGCCAAGGGATCCCGAGTTACCCGCACCCGCGGCTGATGCCCGACTTCTGGGAATTCCCGAGCGTCTCGATGGGCCTCGGCCCGATCGATGCGATCTACCAGGCCCGTTTCAACCGTTACCTGCACGCCCGCGGCATCGCCGACACCTCGAAGTCGCGGGTCTGGGCGTTTCTGGGCGACGGTGAAATGGACGAACCTGAATCCCTCGGCGCCATCGGCGTCGCCGCCCGTGAAGAGCTCGACAACCTCACGTTCGTCGTCAACTGCAACCTGCAACGCCTCGACGGCCCGGTGCGCGGCAACGGCAAGATCATTCAAGAGCTCGAGTCGTACTTCCGCGGCGCGGGCTGGAACGTCATCAAGGTGATCTGGGGCCGCGATTGGGACCCCATCCTCGCACGCGATGTCGACGGCGCCCTCGTCAACAAGCTCAACGCCACCCCCGACGGCCAACTGCAGACCTACTCCGTCGAGTCGGCGAGCTACATCCGCGAGCACTTCTTCGGCGACGACCCGCGGCTGCGCGCCATGGTCAAAGACATGTCGGACGACGATTTGCGCCGCCTTTCGCGGGGCGGTCACGACTATCGCAAGGTCTATGCGGCGTTCGCGGCCGCGCAAGCGCACGTCGGCCAGCCGACCGTCATCTTGGCCCACACCATCAAGGGCTGGACCCTGAACTCGTTCCAGGGCCGCAACGCCACGCACCAGATGAAGAAGCTGACCAAGACCGACCTGAAGGAGTTCCGCGACCGGCTACACCTGCCGTTCAGCGACCAAGACCTCGAAGCCGACCTGCCGCCGTACTACCACCCAGGCAAGGATTCCGAAGAAATCCAGTACATGCTCGAACGCCGAGCTGCGCTCGGCGGCTCGTTGCCAGAGCGGCTGAATCGCGCCAAGCCGTTGAAGCTGCCGGGCGAGGCGGTTTACAAGGAGCTGTACCAAGGCTCGGGCAAGCAAAAAGTCGCTACCACAATGGCCGCCGTGCGGGTGCTCAAAGACCTGATGAAAGAAGCCGAAATCGGCGAGCGGATCGTGCCGATCATTCCTGACGAAGCGCGCACGTTCGGCATGGATTCCTTGTTCCCGACCGCCAAGATTTACAGCCCGCACGGCCAGCGTTACGACGCTGTCGACCGCGATCTTTTGCTGTCATACAAGGAATCTACGACTGGGCAATTGCTGCACGAGGGCATCACCGAAGCGGGCGCGATGGGGTCGTTCATCGCCGCGGGCTCGTCGTATGCCACGCACGGCCAGTACATGATTCCCGTCTACATCTTCTATTCGATGTTCGGCTTCCAGCGCACCGGCGACCAGCTCTGGGCGGCCGCCGACCAGATGTGTCGCGGATTCCTGCTCGGTGCGACCGCGGGCCGCACAACCCTTACCGGCGAAGGCTTGCAGCACAACGACGGCCACTCACCGTTGCTCGCCTCCACCAATCCCGCCGTCGCCTACTACGACCCTGCCTTCGGCTACGAAGTGGCGCACATCATGCACGACGGCCTGCGCCGCATGGTCACGGCAACCGACGAACACCCTGCCGGTGAAGATGTTTTCTACTACATCACCATTTACAACGAGCCGATCCTGCAGCCTGCGCAGCCCGAAAGCCTCGACGTCGACGCACTTTTGGCCGGGCTCTACCGATATGCCGACGCACCGATCAGCGAGGGACCGCAGGCACAGATCCTCGCCTCCGGCGTCGCGCTGCCGTGGGCGATCGAAGCCCAACGGTTGCTGGCCGAAGACTGGGGCGTGGGTGCCGGGGTGTGGTCGGCGACGAGCTGGACCAAGCTTCGGCGCGAAGCGCTCGACTGCGACACGTTCAACTTCTTGAACCCTGACGCCGAAAAGCGGGTGCCCTACGTCACCCGCACCTTGTCGGGGCACCGCGGCCCGGTGATCGCCGTCAGCGACTTCATGCGTGCGGTACCCGACCAGATCTCTCGTTGGGTACCAGCCGATTACTCGTCGCTCGGCACCGACGGTTTCGGCTTCTCCGATACCCGCGCAGCGACCAGACGGTACTTCCACATCGACGCGCCGTCGATCGCGTTACGCACGCTGACCGATCTTGCCGCTCGCGGCGAAGTGGGTTCGGACGTCCCCGCGAAAGCGGCCGCCCAGTACGGCCTGGTGTAGCGCGCCCCACGCGTTCACGCACCAAGTACTCGTCAGCCGGGGCTAGTCGCCTCCGACCCGACGGAGCCACTCGCGCGGTAGTCCCCTCCGCAATTTCGACCATGTTCTCGAAATTGGCTGTCTCCGACTCATGAACTCCCGTCGCCGGCCGAACGAGACCTGGTTGCCAAAGCGGATAACCGCGCGTCGGACGCCAACGAGTTGGCGCCCCTGAGGGAGCTTGTGTTGAAGACGGAGATTGGACGCCGGGTCGTCGCGACTTCGGGTGTCGTAGGGCTCGCGGCCGGACTCCTCACCGTGGCCGGTGCCGGAACGGCAGACGCAGCCAGCGGGCCGACCACGCTGTTCAGCCAGAGCTTCACCACCGACCAGATCCTGCCCGCCAGCGGCGCGATCGCGTTCCCGGCGGCGCCGACAAGCACGAACAACCCGAACGGCATCAACTCGGCGTGCCTCACGGTCGCCCAGACGAGCAGCTCGCCGCTGCCGAACTGTGCCACGACGCCCGACTCCTCGGGCTCTGGCGCGCTACAGCTCACGGCGAACTCCACTGCGCAAGAGGGCGGCATCTTCGCCGCCACCAGCGTTCCGGCGTCGCAGGGCCTCGACCTCAAATTCGACACTTATCAATACGGTGGCGACGGCGCCGACGGCATCGCCTTCGTGCTCGCCGCCGTCGACCCGACCAACCCGTTGTCGCCGCGGGCCATCGGCCAGGCCGGCGGCTCGCTCGGCTACTCGGCGCAAGGATCGAGCCTGCCCGGGCTCTCCGACGGTTACCTCGGCATCGGCATCGACGCCTGGGGCAACTTCTCCCGCGACGCGTTCGGCGGCACGGGCTGTCCAACCGACCCGACGGGATTCGGAGGCGGCACTCAAGTCCCGAACCATGTGACGGTTCGCGGCCCGGGCCACGACAGCGTCGGGTATTGCGGACTGGTCTCCAGTTCAGACACCGAACACCTCGACGTGACCGGGGCTAACGGCGGCACACGTGCCAACTCGCACATCCCGGTCGAGGTGGTCATCAACACCACGGGTAGCGCGTTCACCACGACGAACGGATCAAGCATCTCGGTGCCCGCCGGGAACTACGCGATCATCTACAAGCCGATCGGCGCGAGCAGCTGGGACGAACTTTCGGGCCCGCTGCCGTCGGTCACTTCGACCTACTACGGTTCGGAAACCTCGTCGTGGATCGACAGCAACGGCATCCCACGCCAACTCGCCTTCGGCTGGGTGGCGTCGACCGGCGGCTCGAAGGACACCCACGAGGTGAACAACGTGCAGGTCACCTCGATCAACCCGGTTCCCAAGCTGTCGGTCGACCAGACGATCCAGGACGTCGCGACCGCACCGAGTGGGCCGACAAAAGTTGCCGAGGGCGACCCGGTGACATACACGGTCAACCCGAGCGTCGACTCGACCGGTGCCGACGAGAACCAGCCGATCACGGTAACCGACACGCTGCCGACCGGTGTCACGCCGACAAGCGCCGGCGGCGCCGGTTGGGTGTGCGATCCACCGTCCGGTCAAAAGATCAGCTGCACGAATAGCAACGTGCCGTTTGCGGCAGGCACCGATCTGCCGCCCATCACGGTCAACGGCACGGTCACCGACCCCTCCGGCGTCGACGAGTCGACGATCGAGACGAACAGCGTCACGACGGCGTCATCGCCTGACGCCGACCCGGCCTACACCGCGCAGGCGACAAGTGCTGCCCCAGCGACAGCTTTGGCCAACCTGGCCATCGACCCGACGATCGGCATGGCCGGCGCCGCCGCGACGCTCAGCAGCACCACCGGCGAAGACCTCTCGGGCGTGTCGCAGGTCAGCGTCGGCTCGACCTACCTCGCGCCGTGCACGTCCGGCCCGGCCGCCAGTTGCTTCACCTATGACAGCACGGCTGGTGACATCGAGATCTCTTCGATGCCGGCACATGCGCTTGGCGCTGCGACCGTCGCCGTGGTCGACGGCGGTGCGTTGTCGAACGCGATGAGCTACACCTACGTCGCCGCGCCGGACGCGCCGGCGGTCACCGCGACGGCGCATGACAACGGCCACACGACGATCGATTGGACGCCGGGAGCCACCAACGGCTCCACCGTCACTTCATGGACCGTGACCCCGTTGCTCGCTGACGGTTCGTCGTCCGGCATCGCCGCCGCAACGGTGGCGGACCCGAGCACGACCACCTACGACTTCGCCGGTCTGACCAAGGGCACCAGCTACAAGTTCGACGTCGTCGCGCACACGAGCGACGCCGGCGACAGCGCGGCCGGCGAGTCGAACACTGTCACACCACCGCTCGACCTGAGCCTTACGACGACCAGCCTCGACTCGGGGGAGGTAAACCTGGCCGGCTACAGCCAGACGCTCACCTCCAGCGGCGGCACCGGCCCTGACACGTGGACCGCCACCGGATTGCCCGCAGGCCTCGCGCTTTCGACCGCGGGTGTTTTGTCGGGGACGCCGACTGCCGCATTCGCCGGCACCGTCAGCATCACCGTGACCGACGCCGATGGCGCCACCAGCGAGCGCGACCTCGCGTTGACGATCGCAGCCGATCCCTCCGTAACCACGACGTCGCTTCCGGCCGTGGTCGTCAACCACCTCGGCTACACCCAGACGCTCGCGGTCAGCGACGGCGTCGGGCCGTTCAGCTGGGCGGTCACAACGGGCAGCCTGCCTGCGGGCCTCACGCTGGATCCGTCGACCGGCGTCATCTCGGGTACGCCGACGCTCGTAGGCACGTCGACCTTCACCGTGACAGTTACCGACGCGAACGGCCTGACCGCCACTAGTGCGCTCACGTTGTCGGTGAACGTACCGCCACCCACGGTGCCCGATGCGCCAACCGGTACGGTCGACACCAAGACGGCACACGGTGACAATCCCACCGCAACGGCCACCGACACGTCGCACGGCAACGCCGCGCTGACCGTCGCCGGCACGGGCAACGGCGATCTGCGCGTCTCGACGCTCGGACCGTCGGCGTCCGGAATCAGCACCACCGACCCCGCGATCACCGGACCGACCGCCGGCGGCATTTACAACGTCGAGCTGGGCACTTCGCAGTCGCTGACCACGGTCGCGCTGACGATCCACGGCACGCCGTCGTCGTCCATCTACTGGTGGGACGGCGCGGCCTGGCAGAAGGTGCCGGGCGTCACCCGCAACGCCGACGGCGACCTCGTGGCCAACCTGACCGCGACCTCGGTGCCGAGCCTCGCGCAGCTGTCGAACGCGACGTTCGCCGCCGGCGCCACGCCGCTCACCCGCATCGCGGGCGCGACCCGAATCGAGACCGCCGTTGCGGCATCGAAGGCAGAATTCCC
Organism: Acidothermaceae bacterium; assembly: GCA_050743645.1. Classification (GTDB taxonomy): domain Bacteria; phylum Actinomycetota; class Actinomycetes; order Acidothermales; family Acidothermaceae; genus JBOGEK01. Next base: position 1,252 of record JBOGEK010000470.1, on the reverse strand, counting down.
CAACGTGGGTTCGGCAACGGCGGTCGTGCTGGCGCGCGACGACCTGTTCGCCGACGCGCTGACCGGAGGTCCGCTCGCGGCGGCGAAGAACGCACCGCTACTGCTGACCGACACGCATTCGCTGCTCGCGCCTGTGGTCACCGAAATCGTGCGAGTGCTGCCGAAGGGCGGCACCGTCTACCTGCTCGGTGACACGCAGGCACTCGACGCCTCGGTGGCCGCCGCGGTGACCTCGCATGGTTATCACGCGGTGCGAGTTGGTGGAGTCGATCGGTACGGCACGTCGGTGCAGATCGCCGGCATGCTCGGGAATCCGACAACGGTCTTCGAGGCCACCGGGTTGGACTTCCCCGACGCGGTCTCGGCAGGCCCGGCGGCGATCCAAGCCCACGGTGCGGTCCTGCTCACGGCCGACACGACGCAACCAAAGGTCGTGGCGAACTACCTCGAGGCCCACGAAGTGTCGACCAGGTACGCGATTGGCGGCCAAGCCGCCGACGCCGACACCACCGCGACGCGGCTGGTCGGATCGGACCGCTACGGCACGGCGGCGAAGGTCGCCGCAACGTTCTTCGACAAGCCGAAGCGCGTCGGACTCGCGACCGGCGAGAACTTCGCCGACGCCCTGGTCGCCGCGCCGGGTCTGGGCCGTGCGGGCCAGCCGCTGCTGCTCACAAGTGCGACCGCGACACTACCGGCGGCAGTCGCCAGCTACCTGACATCCAACGCCGACACGATCGCCTCGGCCGCGGTGTACGGCGGCACGACAGCCGTGTCGGCCGCTCTCGCTGGGCAGCTCCAGACCGACACGCCGTAGCGGTTCAGTAACTCGGCCGCCAGGTCTCGGCGTCCATCGACCACAACAGCAGCTGCGAGTCGAGGTCGGCGGTGACCGCGAGGCCCGCTGCGTCGACGATGCGCGCGGCGTCTCCTGCCAGGAGGGGGACGTCGCCGAGCATCGCGGCACCCTCGATGACGTACAGGTGCGCGAACGCGGCCGCCGGGAGCAGCGTTGCGTCGCCAGGCGACAGATTGGCCGCTGACAGGGTCGCGTCGGGCTGGCGGAGGCGCACCGGGGCACTCGCGGTACCTGATGCGATCACGGCGAACACGCGGTCACCGGCGGGCGCTTCGGCAACGCGGTACTCCGGTGGGGTTTCGTCGTCCGCCATGAGCCACATCTGCACGTAGCGCGTGACGGCATCGGAGGCGTTGACCTCGCTGTGCACCACGCCGGTACCCGCCGACAGGC
>JBOGEK010000469.1:0-2074 GCA_050743645.1 Acidothermaceae bacterium | reverse complement strand
CAGCTTCTTGAACTTCACCAATGCCAAATCGGGTTCGATACCGGTCGTATCGCACGACATCATGAGCCCAATTGTCCCAGTAGGTGCCAAAACGGACGCTTGGGCATTCCTCCACCCATTCTTCTCGCCGAGCTTCAATCCGTCAAGCCACGCTTTGCTCGCGTGCCGGAGCACTTCGCGGTCGATCGTGCCCACCGAGCGGACGGCGTCAGATGCGGACGCGTGCTTGCGCATCACTCGCGCGTGCGCTTCTGCGTTGCGGGCGAAACCCTCGTAGGGGCCGACGATTCCGGCGAGTTCAGCTGAACGCTTGTACGCCGTACCGGTCATCAGCGAGGTGATCGCTGCCGCCAGCGCACGACCGCCGTCGCTGTCGTAGGCGTGACCGGTCGCCATCAGCAGTGCGCCGAGGTTGGCGTAGCCGATGCCGAGCTGGCGGTACTTGCGCGTGGTGTCGCCGATCTTCTCGGTCGGGAAATCCGCGAAGCAGATGGATATGTCCATCGCGGTGATGACGAACTCGACCACCTTGGCGAACGTGACGGCGTCGAACGTGTCGTCGTCCTTCAGGAATTTCGTCAGGTTGAGCGACGCCAGGTTGCATGACGAGTTGTCGAGGTGCATGTATTCGGAGCAGTTAGCAACCACAACACCACTGACGATGTAGGAGTGGTTACGCGGTTCGGTCAAGTTGTACGTCGTCTCGAACCCGCGCGAGTTGCGTGACACCAACGTCACGGTCTCATCAACGTTGTAGGCCGAATGATGGTCGATCACCTGCGCGAGCTTCGCAAGCTTTGCCGGCGCAGAGAAACTCACCTGCGTAGCGAAGTCTCGGATCGAGCGACCGCTGATCCGCAGATCGAACGACGGACCGTCAGAAGAGTACGTAACTTCGCTGCCGTCCTTGCGGACGTAGCTGAACGTGTCCTTCTTGGCCGCCTGCTGGTAAATGCGTGACGCGATACCGAGCGACGCCAGCAGTTCCTGAACTCCCAAAAGCAGTTCTTCGGATCGACTGCCCAGGCCGACGTAGCGGGTGCCCTTCTCGATCTGATTGACGACACACCCGTCAGCGTCGAACAGACCCTGCAAGAACGACACCAGGGCCTCGTGGGGCGCCTCGAAGACGGCCTCCGGCACCACTTTGTTCTTGGCACGACTCGCCGTAACTCCAAGGGCCTCGAAGAACTTGCCCACTTCGCGCTTGCCAGATCGAAGCTGAAGCGTTCCGTTCGCCTGCACGCTTGGCTTGGCGTCGAAACCGGTCCACGCAGCGAGAAATTCCTGGTGGCGTGGCAGCACGACGTCCTTGTCGTCGTCCGAGCCGTAGACGGTTGTCAACCTGTCGGCGGCCAGGCAGCCGTCGCCCACGAGCCAACCGAGGAAGTGCGCCAGTTCGGCATCCCACTTCTGGGGCAGGTTCAACGCATGTGCCCGCTGCGCGACCCGCACCGCCGACATCGGTAGTTGCCACGACGCCATCGGCCGAGCGGCCTCGTGGAAGGAGCGCACAACCCGGTCGTCATCCTGCAACTCCTCGGCGTGCACCCAGCCACGATTGCTGGTCCACAGCCGGTGCCCTGGAGTGCAGCGCAACCGCGACCCATCGGAGAACCGCAGCTCGAGGATCTCGTTAGTACCGGTGATCATGTATCGCAACGGGTTGGTTGCAATAACTCGTGCGGCCGCGTCTTCCGTCGCCGTGACGTCGTTGGTGTAAATCGAGAATGTCTCACCCTCCGCGGCACGAGAAACCAGGTCACCGATGCGGATCAAGCCCTTGTCGGTGACAACCCGCTGATCTGCTGGGAAACACGGGTTCGACGCGGTGATGCGGCCGGTCTCGGGAGTGGTGTGCCAGTCGTTGATGGTGTCGTCGTACTGGATGCCGGGGTCGGCGCACTCCCACGCAGCAGTCGCAATCTTGCGCATCAGCGCACGCGCGTCGACCGTCTCGATGACCGAACCATCGGTGCGGGCCTTCAGGCCGAACGGCGTGCTGTCTTCATAGGCGCGCATGAATTCTTCGTTGGTGCGCACCGAGTTGTTGGCGTTTTGGTACTGCACGCTC
>JBOGEK010000468.1:0-3809 GCA_050743645.1 Acidothermaceae bacterium | reverse complement strand
ACCTACCTGTTCGCCGCGGTGCTAGTGAGCACTACGTTGCCGACGCCGTTGTATGCCATCTACGCGCAGCGGCTGTCACTGAAGCCGTTCATGATCACGATCATTTTCGCGACGTACGCCGTTGGCGTGCTGGCAGCACTCTTGCTGTTCGGCAGACTCGCCGATCTCGCCGGGCGAAAGCCGGTGCTCATCGCCGCTGTCGCGGTGTCGGCGATTAGTGGCGTTGTGTTCATCGCGACGAGCAACCTGGCAGGCCTGTTCGCCGGCCGGTTTCTTTCCGGTATCTCAGCGGGCCTTGTCACCGGGGCCGCTACGGCCTACATCAGCGAGTTGTACGGCGATCGCGCGCGCGGCGGTCTGCTTGCGACTATTGCCAACATGGGCGGCCTCGGTCTCGGCCCGCTCATCGCCGGACCGCTCGCCGAGCACGCGCCTGATCCCACCAGATTGCCTTACGCCGTAGGCATTGCGCTGTTGGTACCTGCATTGCTGGTGCTGGTCGTGCCCGACACGGTCGCGCGGGCTCCGGGCGGCATACGCGCCGGTCTTCGGCCGCAACGGCTGGGAATTCCGCACGACATGCGTGTCGCGTTCGCCGCTGCCGCGATCGCAGGCTTCGTCGGCTTCGCGTTGCTCGGTTTCTTCACCTCACTCGTCGGAAGCTTTCTGGCCCAGGGACTTTCCGACCACAGTCACCAGACCGCGGGCATCGTGCCGTTCCTGGTTTTCGCCGCAGGTACAGCCGGCCAGGTTGTTGCCGGTCGGTGGTCGACGCGGCCGGCGTTACTCATCGGACTCGCCGCCGTACCAATCGGACTTGTGTTGATCACCACCGCACTTCCGGCTGGCTCTTTGTCATTGTTCGTTTCCGGCGGGATTGTGGGCGGCGCCGCTGTGGGCGTCGCGTTTCGGGCTGCAGTCGTGAGTATCGCCGCAAGCGCGCCCGACGAGCGGCGCGGCGAGGTACTGTCGACGTTCTTCGTTATTGCCTACGTCGGGCTCACTGTCCCGGTCATCGGCGCGGGTGTGCTCATCAGCTCAACCACCCTGTTCATCGCCACCCTCAGTCTCGCCATCTTCATCGCCGCACTTGCCGCAGTCGCGGCAGCGATCTTGATTCGACTTCCAGCGTCGGCCTAGCGCATGGCCTTACCGGACGTCGTGGCGCTGCATCGCGAACGCGGCGACGACGATAAGCGCTACGGCAGTACCGAAAAGAGCCAGGACGGGCCCGAGTGCGAAACCCCGCTCAATCGGATTCGTTCCTACCGCCCAGTAGAAAAGCGAGGCGAACCGCGCCGGGTGCAACCAGTGCACAGTCGACGTAAGTGAGCTCACGAGATACGACGCAGCCGCAACCGCCGCGCTGATGCCGAGCGCCAAGCCACGGCTTCGCGCGACAACGCCGACGAGCAAGGCCAGCGCGCCGAAGTCGATTCCGAGCAGCAACCCAGCGAGATTCGCGGCTGCGAGGTGCGCGCCATCGACGTCGAGCTGAAAACTGCGCCCCAGCACGGTGAGAAGGTAGGTCAGCAACACAACCGGAATCACCTGCAGCACAAGGGCAATTGCTTTCTGGAACACGAGGTTGCGACGCGTGATGGGCAACAGGGTAACTAGCGAGAGTGTGCCGTTCTCGTCTTGCCCGGCGACGCTCCACGCACCGTAGGTGACGGCAACGATCACTGCGACCAGCGGCAAGAAATTGTTGTAAACATTGGCATTTAGCCAGCCGGTCGGCGACGTGAGTGAACCGGTGACGCCGAATGCCGCCATCAACGTGGGATCGCTTTGCGCCAGCTTGTCGAGGCTCGTATCGGTCTTGAACGAGGGATACATGGCAACGATCGCGAAGGCGTAAGCGGCGAGCCCTAACGTGTACCCGATGGTCGCCCGCCGGCGCAGCCGTAGGTCGAGCATGGTGACGGTAAGACTCATCGGGCGACCTCCGCAGGTGCAGTTGCTGAATCGGCGCGGTAATAGGTACGGAACAGTTCGTCGAGATCTGCCGCGCGCGCGGTGAGATCGATTGGATCGAGCTCGACGGCGGCCTGGAGCACAGGCGCAATCGCTCCTGACAGCGATAGGCGCAACCGGCCACCCGCGTAATCGAGCAGTTGAACGCCTTCGAGATCGGTGAAGCGCGCAGGGTCGACGTCGCTGGCGAAGGTGAACTCGACCGTGCGGGCCGCCTTTCGCCGCAGCGCTTCGACGGAGTCGACCACAACGACGCGCCCTTCTTTGATGATGCACACCCGATCGGCGATGCGCTGCACCTCGTCAAGCTCGTGCGACGACAGCAGTACCGCCTGACCCGCGCTTGCCACTTCACGCACCAGCCGGTGAAACTCGTCCTGCAGCAGCGGGTCAAGCCCCGACGTCGGCTCGTCGAGCACCAGCACATCGGGCCGGTGCATGAAGGCGAGCACGATGCCGATTTTCTGCTTGTTGCCCTTCGACAACGTGCGCAGTTGGCGATCGAGATCGGCGCCAAACCGTTCGATCAGCTGGTCGCGATAGGTGAGGTCTTTCATCTCCCGGGCTGCGGCGAACCGGTCGAGCAGCTCGCGCCCGGTGAGTCGGGTGAACAGCGCCAGTTCGCCTGGCAGGTAGCCGATCCGCCGGTGCAGGGCCACGGCGTCGGCCCACGGGTCGAGGCCGAGCAGCCTCGCGTCACCGCCGGTGGGCCGGCATAGCCCGAGCAGCATACGGATGGTCGTGGTCTTGCCAGCGCCGTTCGGCCCGAGAAAGCCGAAGAGTTCACCGGCTTGCACCTCGATGCTCACGCCGTCGACGGCCTTCTTGTTGCCGAACCGCTTGCTGAGATCGGTTGCTGCGATAGACGCGGTCACGACGCCGCTCCGTTCTCGTCGAGGTTGAAGACGCCGTTCGTGTAGACCTCCACCACCGTCTCGCCCCAGCGCAACAGCCCTTCGGGACCGAACGGGTCGAAGCCGATGGCCCCGGCTATCTGTTCGCGCAGCACCATCACGGCCAGGTCGTTGACGAGCAGGAAAGCCGCACGCACGCCGGCGTCGGCCGCCGGCTTCACAACGCCGGCTGCTTCAAGGCCGTTCATCATGGCGAGAGTGGCGTCGAACAGCGTGCGAAACAGGGTCTGCGCAGGCGATCCGCCGTCAATGAGCAATCGGCGCAGGTAGGGCACGATCGTGCTGTCGTCACCGAATCGCTCGGCGAATGCACTCGCGAACGACATCGCCGACACCTCGTCGAGCCCGGCATCGTTGAAGCCCGCGATCAGCTCCGTCAGCGCCGCGGTGGCGCGCTCGTCGACCGCCGCCTTGAGCCGGTCCTTCGAACCGTAGTGATGCATGACGAGGGACGCCGAAACCCCAGCGTCAGCTGCTACATCTCGGATGCTCACACCAGCGGTGCCGAGTTCGGCGAAGAGCCGCATGGCCGATTCCCGAATCAATGCTGCCGCGGTGAGGTCGGTGACTGAACGCATGTTCAGAGTATTGCACACTTGTTCAGTCAGTCGGTGCGAACCGGGAAAAGCGCGGACGTAGGGTCAGGCACATGCGCTTTGGACTCTTCATCCCGCAAGGCTGGCGGCTCGACCTCGCCGGCATCGAACCGGCTAAGCAGTGGCAGGTGATGCGGGAGCTCGCTCAGCACGCCGACCGCGGGCCATGGGAATCGTTGTGGGTCTACGACCACTTCCACACGAGGCCGGTACCGACCGACGAGGCCACCCATGAGGCGTGGACGCTGATGGCCGCCTTCGCCGCTGTCACCGAGCGAATCCGGCTCGGCCAGATGTGTACCTGCATCGGCTACCGCAACCC
>JBOGEK010000467.1:0-2946 GCA_050743645.1 Acidothermaceae bacterium | reverse complement strand
GATCCGGAGAATCACATGGACGACGCCATATCGCACGCCTTGCCCGCGTTGTGCGAGTTGCGCGACGAGGGCGTCATCGCAGCGGTTGGCGCGGGTATGAACTACGTGGCACCCCTGCGCCGGATCGTGGCTGACGCCGATGTCGACGTCGTGATGCTCGCAGGCAGGTGGACCTTGCTCGACCGTAGCGGTGCGCCCTTGCTCAAGGAATGCGCCGACCGGCAAATTGCTGTCGTAGCGGCAGCGCCGTTCAACTCCGGGCTGTTGTCGCGGCCGTTTCCGACCGGCGGCAAATTCGACTACGCGGACGCTTCTGCGGAGACGATCGCGCAGGCACAGCACCTCGCGGAGCTTTGTGTGGAGAGCGGCGTCGAACTACCGGCCGCCGCCGTTCAGTTCCCACTTCGCGACGAAGTCGTCGTCAGCGTCGTACCAGGCATGCGCAATCGTACGCAGGTTGCCGAGACGGTATCGCGCCTGTTAGCTCCGATCCCCGACGAGTTGTGGCGGCAGGTGTCCTAGGACGACTTGCGTTTCCCACCACGGGCGCGGCTGGGTGGCTCGAGCCGGTCGGAGAGTATCCGCCTCATGAATGCCTCGGTCGTGCAGACGTGCGCGAAGGCAGTCGCCCACGCCAACTCGCGATCTCGGGCCTGCAGCGCTTCGAGGATTCGCGCATGCTCCGAGATCGTTCGGGCAGTGGCGTCGGAGTCGATCATGCCTCGCCAGATGCGAGCGCGGATCGTGCGGCTGGAAATGCCCAGCAGCATTGACGCAAGCGTGTCGTTGCCCGAAGCAGCGGCCACTTGGGCATGAAAGTTGGTGTCTTCGCGGACCAGGTCGGCCTGAGTGGTGCTTTCTTCCATCCTGGCAAGGGATTTCTCCAGGCTCGCCAGCGCGGCGTCGTCAATATTCGCCGCGGCGAGCGCGGTCGCTGCCGGCTCAAGGATGCGCCGCACCTCGATCAACTCGAGCGCTGAGTCTTCCTGCATCAGATCGACCGCGAAGGCGATGCCCTCAAGCAGCACCTCAGGGCGCAGGCTCGTGACGTAGGTTCCGTCGCCGCGTCTCACGTCGAGCACCCGAGCGCTCGACAGTGCGCGAACCGCTTCCCGCGTCGTATTTCGAGAAAGCCCGAGCTCGGCGGCAAGTTCGGCTTCGGGCGGAAGCTTGGCGCCCGAGGGATACCGGCCAGACGTGATCATGTCGCGAAGTTTCCGAATGGCCGCTTCGGTCAGGGGTGCGCCCACGGTCCCGTCCTGTCGTCGTTGCCAAAGCAGGCAAGACCGAATCATCCCATCTAAGCGAAGTGCTGTCGAGCGCACGTAATGCATCTGCCTACGCGGAAGCAAAAGCCAGTGAAGTGTCCCGGTGACCCCACCGCTACGTGCGCGCCGGTCAGGTGCGTACGAACACCGGATGTCTACGCGAGTGCGAATGCCCGGCGGTCGCAGTTGACGCCCGATATCAACGCGACGCCCACGCGACAAATTTGCGCTGAACACTGGGATCGTTACGCTCCCGTTACTTACGCTGCCATTGCGCTCTACGTCGCAGAGGCCTATAAACATCCTATGTCTCGGCCGTGTGCCGGCGAAACGACCGATGTTTCGTCGTAGCGGTGGTCTTCCAGCGGATCGCGAGCCGCTCGGCAGGCACCGAGGCCTGCAAGAGCGCGAATGGGTCCCCATCCCTCCCATCGCGCCGCACTCCTGGCCCTCAAACCTGTTAAGCGATGGGAGATTCACGTGGATAGGAAGCTGGCTGCAATCGGCCTCATGGTGGTCGGCAGCCTCCTCGCAACATCGGCGTGCAGCAGCAACAAGCAGGCCTCAACCGCCTCAACCGACTCGGCGACCCAAACCGCGATTTCAGGTGGCACGGCGTCGACCCCTGCGGCAAACTCGCCGGCGGCCAACTCCCCGGCGCCCGCGAGTTCAGCTGCCGCAGGCAGCGGCGCCCTCATCGGCGTCGACTACCCGCGGTCCGACACCGACTTCTGGAACGCGTACATCAAGTACGAACCTCAAGAAGCGGCGAAGGTCGGCGTCACGATGAAGACGACCAACTCGCAAAACGACGTGGCGAAGCTCGCGGCCAATGTGCAGACCCTCGTCAGCGAGGGCGTCAAGGGCATCGTGATGGCGCCGCAGGACACCGCAGCCGTCGCCCCAACGCTGCAGCAGCTCAATTCGAAGAACATCCCGGTGGTCAGCATCGACACCCGTCCCGACACCGGCAACGTGTACATGGTCGTGCGCGCCGACAACAAGGCCTACGGCACGAACGCCTGTCAGTTCCTCGGCACGAAGCTCGGCGGCAAGCACAGCGTGGTGATGCTAGAAGGCGACGTGGCCTCAATCAACGGTCGCGACCGCACCGACGCGTTTTCGTCCTGCATGAAGCAGAACTTCCCCGGCATCAAGGTGCACGCCGAGCCTTCGAAATGGGACGCCGCCACGGCTGCCTCGCAGCTCGCGACCGTGCTCGAGCAGGACAGCGACGTGCGCGGTGTCTACATGGAGTCGAGCTTCGCGCTGGCGGGCACCTTGCAGGACCTGCAATCCAAAGGCCGGCTCGTTCCGCCGTCGGACCCGAAGCACGTCTTCGTCGTCTCGAACGACGGAATTTCCGAGGAATTGAAAGACATTCAGACTGGCAAGATCGACGCGACGGTGTCGCAGCCTGCCGACCTGTACGCCTACTACGGGCTGTTCTATGTCAACGCGGCGATCCAGGGCAAGACATTCAGCCCCGGGCCCACCGACCACAACAGCAACATCATCCAGGTGCGGCCCGGCGTCCTCGAGGACCAACTTTCCGCACCTTTGGTGACGGCGGACGGCGGGACGTACGGCGGCATCTCCTCGATCAAACCGGACGACCCGTCGTTGTGGGGCAACGGCTGAACCGAACGCAAACACAGGCTCGGCGGCGGTGTTGTCG
>JBOGEK010000466.1:0-4242 GCA_050743645.1 Acidothermaceae bacterium | reverse complement strand
CGCCTGCGTGACGGGATCAGCCGAATCGGTCGGGACGTGTTGGTCGTTCATCGTCCCGCTCATGCCGGCATCGGCTGGGGCAGGTCGCGGCGCGTGCGGTCGGGGCCGTCGAAAACTTTGATGACGTTGTATTTGGTGCCGCGTTCGACCGGCGTGAATCCGGCATCTCTGATGATTTCGAGCAGGTCGTCGCGATGCATCGTGGCGGGCGTGCCGTAGTGGTCGGCGTCGTGGGTGATCTTGTATTCGACGACCGAGCCGTCGAGGTCGTCGGCGCCATGCGACAGCGCGAGCTGCGACGTTGTGAGGCCGTGCATGACCCAAAACGCCTTCACGTGATCGATGTTGTCGAACAGCAGGCGCGAAACGGCGAAGGTTTTCAACGCCTCGGCTCCGGTGGCCATCGGCTGAGTCATCAATCGATTACGCGGGTCGCCCGCCGCATCGTGTTGGAACCGCAGCGGAATGAAGACCACGAAGCCGCCGGTCTCGTCTTGCAATTCACGCAGTCGCAACACGTGATCGACCCGATGACGCGGCTCTTCAATATGGCCGTAAAGCATCGTGCACGGCGTCTTCAGGCCTTTCGAATGCGCGAGCCGATGTATTCGCGACCAGTCTTCCCAATGCGTCGCATGATCGACGATCTTCTGCCGCACTTCCCAGTCGAATATTTCGGCGCCACCGCCGGTGAGGGATTCGAGCCCGGCGTCGATCAACTCGTCGAGTATTTCGTCGGCCGACAACCCAGAGATCTTTTCGAACCAATGGATCTCGGTAGCGGTGAAGGCCTTCAACGCAACGTTCGGCAGCGCGTCTTTCAGCGCCTTCAACGACCGCGGGTAGTAACGCCAAGGAAGCGTCGGGTGCAGCCCATTGACGATATGCAGCTCGGTGATGCCCTCAGGCTCCATCTGCTTGGCAAGTTCGACTGCCTGCTCGATGCGCATCGTGTAGGCGTCGGCCTCGCCGGGCTTGCGCTGAAAACTGCAATAAGCGCAGGACGCCGAACAGACGTTCGTCAGGTTGAGGTGGCGGTTGACGTTGAAGTAGGTACGGTCACCGTTCTTGCTGGTGCGCACGTGGTGAGCGAGCTCACCGAGCCAGGCAAGATCGTCACTGGCGTAGAGGTCGACCCCGTCGTCGTAGCTCAGTCGCTCGCCTGAAAGCACCTTCGCCTCGAGTTCGCGCTTGCGACCGGAATCCACGTCGGCACCGCCCTTTCTCGCCCCAGGTTGCCCGCTACCTGCTCCAGCATGCACGACGTCGACCTGCCTGCGCGCAGCCGGGGCCGCCTCACGCGCTACGCCCGCACGGGCCGCGAAATCGACGTGACGAAGATCACTGGAAAAGTGGTAGGGCCACGCTGTTTCGTCGTCCACTCAGGAAAATGATCTCGCTAACTTGATCAAATAGCTGTATGCGGATAGTGACGAGGCCGCGACAGAAAGCACGCATCATGGTCGCTGACGCGCATTTTCGTCACTGTGTGTATTTGACTCGTGACGACCACCCCGACTTTTTTGTCCGCATGGCAACAATCGCGCGTCAAAGGCAGACGCAGCGGTACATCCGCGTGTACACATCTCATGGGGTCCGCGAATGGCAGTACAGACACACCAACGAACTACAGCCACAGGAAAGACCAGGAACGAACTGGTGTCGTCGACCCGACCACCCCGCAGAGTGTTCGAAAGACCACCGGTGTCCCAAGAAAGGGGACGACGTGGAAAACCGTGACCGCCTCCTCACTCCCGGAGAGGTTGCCAGCCTGTTTCGGGTTGATCCGAAAACGGTGACCCGCTGGGCGGCGTCCGGCCGGATCGGCAGCATTCGCACGCCCGGTGGCCACCGCCGGTTCCGCGAGTCCGAAGTCCGAGCGCTGCTGCGCGGAGACTCCGACCTCGACGCGAACGGATCGTTGACCCTCGAAGCATCGGAAGGCTGACCCAACGCCCTGGATTACCAGACGCCTTCGGGCTCGGCGGCGAACTAGTTGCCGCCGAGCCGGCCGTCCCACCGGGCGAACAAGTCGTGTTCGACACCGATGACGTCGAGGATCTTGCCCGCGACGAAATCGACCAACTGCTGCACGGTCTTGGGCTTGGCGTAGAACGCCGGGCTGGCTGGCACGATGACCGCACCCGCATCGTCGAGTGTGGCCAGCTGACGCAATGTGACACCCGTAAGCGGCGCTTCCCGTGGCACCACGACGAGCGGGCGCCGCTCTTTCAGCGTGACGTCGGCCGCCCGCTGGAGCAGATCCTTCGAAAGGCCGAGCGCGATGCCGGCCACGGCCGCGGTGCTCGCCGGGACCACGATCATGCCCCTCGTGCGGTACGACCCACTCGCGGGCGCGGCGGCCAAATCGCCGACCGACCAGAAACGCACCCGCTCGACGTCCGGCTCAAAAACGTTTTCGCTGCTCTCGAGTGGAGTGGCGAGCCAGGCGCTCAGGCTGGCGGGATCGTCGTGCCATGAGACGCCGGTCTCGTCGAGCAGCGTGAGGCGAGCGGCACGAGACACGACCAGGTCGACATCGTGGCCGGCGCCGAGCAGCCCGCGTAAAACCGCTGCGGCGTAAGGGGTTCCGCTAGCGCCACTGACGCCGACCACCCACGGCGTGCGGGCGGCTTCGAGGCTCACGGCCGCAGGCCACCGGAGACGAGGTCGACGAGGGCAAACAGGAACAGCCCGATGCCCACGAAGCCGTTCACCGTGAAGAACGCCTTGTTGACGTTCGACAGGTCGGTCGGCTTCACGAGTCGCTGCTCGTACGCCAAGGCGACGGCGGCGAAAACGACGCCGACGGTCCAGACCCAGCTGAGGTCCGCGACGACGCCGAACCACAACAACAACATCGCGGTGATGTAGTGCGCGACACGTGACCAGGCAAGGGCAACGTGCGGGCCGAACTGCGCGGGCAGCGACTTCACGCCGTTGCGCCGATCAACCTCGTAGTCCTGCAGCGCGTAAATGATGTCGAAGCCGCCGATCCAGCAGCCGACCGCGAGTCCCAAGATCACCGCAGCCCACGACCAGTTACCGGTCACGGCGAGCCAGGCGCCGACGGGACCGATCGTCTGGGCGAGGCCGAGCACCGCATGCGGCGCCCAGGTGAAGCGCTTCGCGTAGGGGTATCCGGCGAGCACGATCGCCGCCACGGGTGAGAGCACGAAGCACAACAGATTCAGGCCGGCGGCTGCGAGCATCAGCACGCCGAGCGCGGCAATCGCGCCTGTCCAGGCGGCCCGCATAGAGACGACACCGGTGACGAGCTCACGATTTTGGGTTCGCGGGTTGCGGGCGTCGATCTGGCGATCGACGATCCGGTTAACCGCCATCGCGAACGTGCGAGCTCCGACCATCGCGATCGTGACGAGCGCCAGTTGCGCCCAGTGCACGTGGCCGTTGGCGGCGCGCATCGCGCTGAGCGACGCGATGTAGGCGAACGGCAGCGCGAAGACCGAGTGCTCGAACCGCACGAGGTCGAGGAAAGCCCGAACCCGGCCGCGATCGGCAGGCCCCTCGAACGACAGAGTCGCGGTGCTCATGAGATGCCGAATTCCTTCCAACGTGCGGTAACGCGCTCGACGATCGCCGGGTCTTGGCTAATCATCTCCGGCCAGCCTCGTGAGTATCCCTCTGCGGGCAACTTTGCTGTCGCATCGATACCCACCTTGCCACCCCAGAACTGCTGGTAGCTCGCGTGATCAAGGTGGTCGACCGGACCCTCGGCCCGCACGAGATCGTGTGTGTAGTCGACGTTGCCAAGTGCCCGCCAGGCGACGTCCGAGTAATCATGGACGTCGCAATCGGCGTCGACTACGACGATCAACTTTGCCAGCGAGAGCATGCCGGCCCCCCAGATTGCATGCATGACTTTGTGCGCATGCTTGGGGAACCGCTTGTCGATGCTGACGATCACGCAGTTGTGAAAGACGCCCTCGATCGGCATGTCCATGTCGACGATGTCGGGGATCATCAATTTCACCAGCGGCAGGAAAATGCGCTCGGTGGCCTTGCCCATCGGGCCGTCTTCGGCCGGTGGCCGCCCCACCACGATCGACTGGAACACCGGCTTCTTCGCCATCGTCATCGTCTCGACGTGCAGCGCCGGGAACGGCTCCACGGGTGTGTAGAAGCCGGTGTGGTCGCCGAATGGCCCTTCGGGGCGACGCTCCCCCGGCTCGAGCCAACCTTCGAGCACCACTTGGGCCCCGGCGGGCACCTGCAGCGGGA
>JBOGEK010000465.1:0-14780 GCA_050743645.1 Acidothermaceae bacterium | reverse complement strand
CCGGGCGATCTTTATGGACCGCCTCGAAGCGGTGCTGGCGCAGGGCGACCAGACCTCGGCCGTGATGTTCATCGACCTCGACGACTTCAAGAACGTCAACGACGGCCACGGTCACCGGGTCGGCGATGAGGTGCTGATTGAGACCGGACGGCGGTTGGCTGACGTCGTTCGACCGTTCGACACGGTGACCCGGTTGGGTGGCGACGAGTTCGTCGTCCTCTGTGCTGGTCTTGCGGCCGAAGCCGACGCGTCACGTGTCGCAAGCCGGCTGCTGGCCGCGATTTCGGCTCCGATAATCGTTGGCACCGACGAGGTCGTGGTTACCTCCAGCGTCGGAATTTCCTTTGTGCGCTCGGGAGTAAGCAACGCCGAGGTAGCGCTGCACGAAGCCGACTCCGCGATGTATCGCGCGAAGGCCCGCGGCAAGAACCAAATCGAAGTGTTCGACGACGTGTTGCGTGAAACCGCGAACAACCGGCTGTCGACCGAGGCGTTGCTTCGGCGGGCGCTCGACGAGAACCTTTTCCGGCTGCACTATCAGCCGATCTACGAGCTCGCGACCGGTGACCTGACCGGCATAGAAAGCCTGGTGCGGCTGGAAGATCCCGATCAGGGGCTGCTCTCGCCGGCGCGTTTCATCGACGTCGCCGAGCAGAGCGGGTTGATCGTGCCCATCGGTGCCTGGGTGCTCGAAGAATCGTGCTGCCAGCTTGCGGCCTGGCGACGTGCCGGCGTCGTCGGCCGCGGTGTTCGAGTCGCCGTGAACCTGTCGGCTCGACAAGTCTCGCGATCCGACCTGTTGAAGACGGTGAGCCGGGTGCTCGACCGCGCCGGACTCGACGCTGCCGACCTGAGTCTCGAACTGACCGAAAGCATTTTCATGGATGCCGATTCAGCGCACGTGCGGCAACTCGAAGAGTTGCGCGCGATGGGCGTGACGATCGAGATCGACGACTTCGGTACGGGCTATTCGTCGCTCGCCTATTTGAAGCGATTGCCGGTCGGCGTGGTGAAGGTCGACCAGTCGTTCGTAGCGGGGATGCTGACCAGCGTCGCCGACCACGGCATTGTCAACTCCATCATCGGGCTCGGCCAGGCGCTCGGGCTGACGACGATTGCCGAAGGTGTCGAAACTGCCGAACAACTTGACGCTTTGTGGGTTTTGGGTTGTGACCAGGTGCAGGGTTACCACCTCGGACGGCCATGCCCCCCGGTCCGGCCGCCGCTCGCGGTCACCGATTGGGGCGAGCAGCCCGCCGCCGAAGCGGTCTAGCTACCGGCAGCTAGCTGCCGCACTAGCCGGCGAACAACGTCTCGCGGGCGTCTTCGAGCGCGGTCTGCAATGCGCCTCGCAGGATCGGCTCGTCGTGCACTTCAGCCAGCGTCAACCGCACCGGCGTCGGGGATATTCGCGCAACTGCAAGGCAAATCCGGTCGAGTAACGCATCACCTCCGGCTACCAGGTACGAGCCGTCGAGAACCAGCACCTCGGGGTCGACGAGCAGGCAGGCATGCGACACGACAAGCGCGACCCGGCGAGCGACTTCGTCGAGAAATGCTTCGGCTCCGGCGTCTTGCGGCTTGTGGGCCGCCAAAGCCGCCGATGCCATCGTCACGGCGATCGCCGGATCGGAGCCGAAGCCGGCCGCCGCCGACAGCGCGGCGATCGCAGGCGTCGACGCCAGTTGGTGCGTGCTCTTCTGCATGCCGGCGACCTCGACGTGCGGGTTCGGCATCGGTGCCGGTAGGAAGCCGATTTCGCCAGCCCAGCCATGTCGACCGCGATGCAAGCGCCCGTTGAGCACCAAACCGAGCCCGATACCGTCTGACAGCAAGGCAAAAGCCAGGTGGCGAACGCCTTGGCCGTGCCCGAACCTCGCCTCGGCCATGGCTGCGAGGTTGACGTCGTTTTCGAACACCACAGGTCGGTCGAGGCTTCGTCGCAGCTCAGCGGTGATGGTGTGCTGCCAGTTCGGCAGCAGCGTCGCAAAGGCGAACTCGCCGGTTCGCGGATCGATGACACCCGGAGAACCCAGCACGACACGACGCAACCGACCGATGTCGGCACCCGCCATGTCGAGGCATCCGACGACCGCGCGATGGAGCATCGACGCGGCGTCGTCGGGGTCTTCGAAGGGCAGTTCGAGCTTTGCCGCAAGTGTTCCGGTGAGATCTGCTGCTGCCATGGTCACGTTGCCGTGCGTGATGTGCGCGGCGACGACGTAGCCGGCGGTTGGCGTGAGTGCGTAACGACGGGCCGCCGGACCGCCTTCGCCTGCTGCTGTTTCGACCGGTAGCGCAAGGCCGCGACCGACGAGATGTTTCACCGAGGCGGACGCCGCTACCCGAGTCAAGCCGGTCAGTTTCGATAGCTCGTCGCGGGTTAGCGATTCGTGGTCGAGCAGTTGGTCGTAGATAACACGTGGATTGAGGTGTCTGGCGAACGCGGTTTCGAAGGTCGTCACGCCGCGTGCTCCTCGAACAGCTCGTCGCGCGCCCGCACCAGTGCAAGCAGCATCGAGCCGGTGAGAATCGCGTCGGAACCGGTCTCGCTCAAGGCGATGCGGACCGGCGTCGGCCCGATCGTGGCGAGTTCCTGCCGCACGCGTTCGAGCAGTGGCTCGCCGCCGAGTTGTACCGTGCGGCCGGCGAGGACGACGAGATCGGGATCGAACACGAACGCCGGCCCTGCAACGGCGAGCGCGATGCGGCGGGCCAACTCGGCGTAACCGGCTTCGAGGGCGGCGACGTCACCGCGCGAGGCTGCGTCCGGCGTCATCGAAACGTGCCGGATCATCAGGTCGGGCTCGAGGTCATGTCCTTGCGCCAGCGCGACTGCACCGCGTGTTCCGATGGCGCGCTGCATTGTCGTCGTCCTGCTTGCTTCTGTGCCGCGTTCGAAGTCGGCCCATCCGTTGACGTGGGTCGGTAGGAAGGCGATCTCACCGGCCCAACCCGCAGCGCCGCGATAAAGCCGTCCGCCGAGAATGACGCCGCAGGCGATGCCTTCGTCGAGCCAGACCAAGACCATGTCGTCGGCGCGGCTGCCGTCGACATCGGGCACGTTGGCGCCTGCACCGAACCGTGATTCGGCAAGGGCGGCGAGGTTCACGTCGTTTTCGAAGGCCACCGGGCATCCGAGGCTGTGCCGCAGTTGCGTGGCCAAATTCGACTTCCAACTCGGGCTGTTCACGGCGAACGCCAGCTCGTGGGCGGTCGGATCGATCACTCCTGATGCGCCGATCACGATGTAGCGCAACTTCTCCAGCGGCGCGTCGAGCCTGGCCATCTCGTTCCTGACCGCACGCTCGACGGCGGGTGAGACCGATTCGTCGTCGTCGATCGGCTCCTCGTGGCGCGATACGACGTGTCCGGTGATGCTCGCTGTCATGATCGCGATGCGGTAACCGTCGACCGCGATGCCGACCACGTAGGCCGAATCGTCGGCGAGCGCGTAAGCCCGGGCGCTCGGACCGCCCGTCTGCGACGCCAGCGCGCCGACGTGGGTGACGAATCCGCGATGGATGAGCTGGTCGACGATGCCGGACGCCGTGACGCGGGAGAGCCCGGTCAGCTCGGCGATGGCCGCGCGCGTCAAGGTGGCATGGTCGAGCAACGCGGTGAACACCGCGCGCGCCAGTGCGGCGCCGGAACTGTCGAACGTCACGGCGGTCATTGGCTACCTCGGGCATAGCGGTCGACGGCGTGAAGGCGGGACGATTTCCCATCGACCGGCCAGGGCGTTACTTGACGACTCCATGGCAGCATGTGCGGCGTGCGGATCTATCTGCCTTCGACGCTCGCCCAACTCGCTGCACTTCTGCCGAGCGGGGCGCTAGCCGATCCCGCTGCCACGCTGCTCGGCCCAAACGCGGTGGCGTATGCGGTGACGCCCGCGTTGCGTGAGTGGTACCGCGAAGGCGATCTCGAAGAACTCGAATACGTGGCGCTCAACCACGCCGCCCGCGCGTCACTGCTGTTACTCGCCGGCGAAGCAGGCGCTGGGCCGGCGCGCCGGGTGGTGTTGGCCGCCGATGTCCCTGACGCCGCTACCGCGCCCGCGCCGTCCGACTCCGCGGCGAGCGATATCGCGGCGGTGCGGTTGCGCGAAGCGGTGACGGTGTCGATGCTGGCGGCCGTGCACGTCGACGATCCGGCGATCTGCGATGAGGTTGCGGCGGCGGCAGTTGGCTGGGCGGCTGTGGTTGGCAGCGCCGGCGCCGGGGACGGCGGTGGGGACGGCGGTGACGACGACGCCCGGTTCGCTGTCGACTCCCTCGACGACCACGAGTTGCAGTGGTACGCGGTGCAAGAGTTGCCGTTCTTGTTTTCTTGATCACCATCACTCAGGCACCGGCGTTTGCCGCCGATGCGGTCGGTGGCCGGGTTGATCACGTCCGGGGCCGAAACATCGTGCCAGGATGGGGATGACGTCACCGACGCACGCATACCCTCGCAAGCGCGGACGCAGGAGTGGTTGAGCATGGACGCCGTTACAACGGTTCCGAGCCCGACGAACGAACCGGCACTGGGTTACGCCCCAGGCAGCCAGGAGCGTTCGAACCTTCAGGCACGGTTGAAAGAACTGGCCACCGAGCCGGTCGAGCTGACGATGGCTCTCGGCGAACGACGCCGCCTCGGCGCCGGTGACCGAATCGACGTCGTGCAGCCGCACCGCCGGCATTCGGTGCTCGGCACGCTGGGCGATGCCACGGCGTCCGACGTGAACGAAGCGATCGGCGTCGCACTTGCCGCGGCGCCCGGTTGGCGCGCGTTGAGCTTCGATGAGCGGGCCGCCGTGTTCTTGAAGGCGGCCGATCTGCTCAGCGGCCCCTGGCGCGACACGATCAACGCGGCGACGATGCTGGGCCAGAGCAAGACCTGCTATCAGGCCGACATTGACGCAGCATGCGAGCTCGCAGATTTCTGGCGCTTCAACGTCCACTTCGCGCGCGGCATTCTGGCGGAGCAGCCACTTTCGTCGTCCGGGGTCTGGAATCGCCTCGACCACCGGCCGCTCGAAGGCTTCGTGCTGGCGATCACGCCGTTCAACTTCACGTCGATCGCCGGTAATCTGCCGACGGCCCCGGCGATCATGGGCAATGTGGCGCTCTGGAAACCTTCGCCGACGCAACAGTTCTCCGCCCACTTCCTGATGGCGTTGCTCACCGAAGCCGGTCTACCGCCCGGCGTCGTCACGATGGTCACGGGCACCGGAGCGGCGGTCTCGCAGGTTGCGCTGTCGCATCGCGAACTGGCCGGCATTCACTTCACAGGGTCGACAGCCACCTTCCAACAGCTATGGCGAACCGTTGGCCAGAACCTCGCGAGCTATCGCAGCTATCCCCGGTTGGTTGGCGAAACCGGCGGCAAGGATTTCGTGATTGCACACACATCGGCGGACGTCGACGTGCTGCGCACGGCGTTGGTTCGAGGCGCATTCGAGTACCAGGGGCAGAAATGCTCGGCGGCGTCGCGCGCGTACGTGCCGCGTTCGGTGTGGCGGCGATTGCAAAGCGACTTGGTCGCCGAAATCGAATCGCTGTCGATGGGCGACATCGCGGATTTCTCGAACTTCATGGGCGCTGTTATCGATGACCGTTCGTTTGCGCGCCTCGGCGATGCAATCGAGCGTGCCCGATCAACGACAGGCATTTCGGTGCTTGCCGGTGGGCGCAGTGACGACTCCGAGGGGTGGTTCGTGCGGCCCACCCTGGTATCCGCGGACGACCCGGCCGACGACGTGTTCGTGCGGGAATACTTCGGACCCTTCCTTGCAGTGCACGTATTCGACGACGACCGTTACGACGAGGTGGTCGCACAGGCGGCCGATATTGCGCCCTATGCGCTCACCGGCGCCATCATCGCGCAAGATCGAGTAGCGATCGCCGAGGCGAGCGAGACGTTGCGCTTTTCTGCCGGCAACTTTTACGTCAACGACAAACCAACCGGGGCGGTTGTCGGGCAGCAGCCGTTCGGTGGCGGGCGGGCAAGCGGCACGAACGACAAAGCCGGCTCGGCACAGAACCTGCTGCGATGGACCAGCACCCGGGCGATCAAGGAAACCTTCGTGCCGGCAACGGATTATCGCTACCCGCACCTGGGCGAGGAGACCAGCCGATGACCGGGCGGCTCGACGATCTGCAGCGCAGTGATGAAGGGCTCGAGAAGCGCAAAGCCGATCTCGTCGAAGCTGCCGCAGCGGGCCGCGCCGATGCTGGTGAGATCGAGCCGTTTCTGACGCGGTACTTCTTACATGTCGCTGCCGAGGACGTGTTGCCCTGGCCGCCGGCCGAACTTTACGAAGTGGCGTGGGGGCATCGTGAATTCGCCCAGTTGCGGCCCGCGGGTGCACCCAAGGTGCGGGTGGTGACGTTTTCGCCCGACCAGCTTGCCGGCCGCCAAGGTCACACTCTTGTCGAGATCGTCACAGACGACATGCCTTTCCTGGTCGACTCGGTGACCCAAGAACTGTCACGTCGCGATATCGCAATCAACCTCGTCGTACATCCGCAATTCGTGGTGCGGCGCGATCTCGACGGTCAACTGCGCGAAGTGCTCGGCACTCTCGACGCACACGAGGCACCGCGCGACGCGCTCGTCGAATCGTGGATGCATTTCGAGGTCGAGCGTCAGCCCGACTCGCAGGCGGAGGAGTCGCTGCGCGAGGGCGTCTTGAGAGTGCTGCGCGACGTGCACGACGTGGTCGAAGACTGGCGACGGATGAAAAACGTTGCCGACCAAGTCGCCGACCAGCTCGCGACGACGCCGCCAGTGTGTGTCGATTCAAGCGAAGCATCGGAGACCGCCGAGTTCTTGCGGTGGCTGGCCGACGACCACTTCACTTTCCTTGGTTACCGTGAATACCGACTCGTCGACGACCCCGACTCAGGGGAGCCGGCGCTTGGCGTTGTGCCTGGTACCGGGCTCGGCATCTTACGAGCCGACAAGCCCCGACCGAGACTGCTGTCGACGATGCGCGCCGAAGTGCGCGAGAAGGTCAAGGATCCGCAGCTACTGCTGGTGACCAAGGCGAACTCGCGGTCGACGGTGCACCGGCCGGTGTACCTCGACTACATCGGTATCAAGACGTTCGACGCCGACGGCGAGGTCGTTGGCGAACGTCGTTTTCTTGGCTTGTTCACCTCAAGCGCATACACGACCGGCGTGTTGGCGACACCGCTCCTGCGGCGAAAGGCGGCGACCGTTATCGAGCGGTCGGGGTACGCGCCGCAAAGCCACAGTGGCAAAGACTTGCTTGAGATTCTTGAAACTCATCCACGCGACGAGATGTTCCAGACATCGATACCAGAGCTGTACGAGACGGTCATCGGTGTCTTGCACTTGCAGGAACGCCGGCGACTTCGGCTGTTTATGCGGCGTGATGTGTACGGCCGATTCGTATCGTGTCTCGTTTACTTACCGCGAGATCGCTACAGCACGCAGGTGCGCCTGCGAATGCAGGACATTCTGCTCGACGCGCTCGGTGGCTCGACTATCGACGACACGCTCAGGGTTGCAGATTCGGTATTAGCACGGGTGCACTTCGTCGTCCGGTTCGATGATTCTGCCGTTAACGCTGTCGATCGCGACGAGTTGGAGAAGCGCCTTGTCGCTGCAACCCGCACGTGGGACGACGACCTTGCCGACGCGCTCGACCTTCGACTCGGCACAGAGGGCGACCGAGCGATCGAACGGCGCTATACCGGCGCGTTTCCCGAGGCCTACAAGGAAGACTTCGACGCCAACACTGCGGTCGACGACATCGAAGCACTCGAAAAGCTCGGTGGCGCCGACGATCTCGGGCTCGACCTCTACGAAACCCCCGGTGCCGAAAGTGGCGAGTCGCGCCTCAAGGTCTACCGTGTCGGTCCGCCGGTGTCGCTGTCGCACGTGCTTCCACTCCTCCAAAGCATGGGGGTCGAGGTTTACGACGAGCGCCCGTACGGGATCGAGCGCCACGACGGCGGTCATGCGTGGATCTACGATTTCGGCCTGCGCCAGATGCACGTGGGCTTCGACGACGGGCCGCGCGGCAGGCACGAGCGATTCCAGGATGCGCTTGCGGCCGTCTGGTGTGGCGCCGCGGAGGCCGATGGCTTCCAAGCTCTAGTTTTGCGCGCCGGACTCACGTGGCGGCACGTCACGGTGTTGCGGGCCTACGCGAAATACCTCCGACAAGCCGGTTCACGGTTTAGCCAGGATTACGTCGAGTCGTCGCTGGTTTCCAACGCTGCTATCTCACGGCTGCTGGTCGAACTGTTCGAGGCGCGACTCGATCCGGCATTCGACGGCGACCGCGACGCCGTCATGAGCACGCTCGTCGAGCGGATCGAGAAGTCGCTCGACGACGTCGCCAGCCTTGACGAGGACCGCATTGTGCGCAGCTACCTCGCGATGGTCTCGGCAACAATGCGCACCAACTATTGGCAACGCGAGAACGGTGCGCCGAAACCGTACCTGTCACTGAAATTCGCGTCCGAAATGGTTCCCGACCTGCCGGCCCCTCGGCCGATGTGTGAGATTTTCGTCTACTCGCCACGGATGGAGGGCGTACACCTGAGATTCGGGATGGTCGCCCGCGGCGGGATCAGATACTCGGATCGTCGTGAGGATTTCCGTACCGAGGTACTTGGACTCGCGAAGACCCAGACGGTGAAGAACTCGGTGATCGTGCCGGTTGGCTCGAAAGGCGGCTTCGTCGTGAAGCGGATGCCGGTCGGTGCCGATCGCGAAACTCAGCAAGCCGAGGTGGTGCACTGCTATCGAACACTGATCCGCGGAATGCTTGATCTCACTGACAATCTGGTGATGAGCCGTTCGGGTCGGCAGGTAGTGCCGCCGTCCGACACGGTTCGTCACGACGGCGACGACAGCTACCTCGTCGTGGCGGCCGATAAGGGCACGGCGACGTTTTCCGATATTGCCAACGACCTTTCTGCAGATTACGGGTACTGGCTCGGCGATGCGTTCGCGTCCGGCGGTTCGGCTGGCTATGACCACAAGGTGATGGGCATCACTGCGCGCGGCGCGTGGGAGTCAGTAAAGCGACACTTCAGAGACCTGGGCGTCAACTGTCAGACAACTGATTTCAGCTGCGTGGGCATCGGCGACATGTCGGGCGATGTCTTCGGCAACGGAATGCTGTTGTCACGGCACATTCGGCTGGTAGCGGCTTTCGACCATCGACACGTCTTCGTCGACCCCACCCCTGACGCCGCTGCGTCTTTTGCTGAGCGTGAGCGGCTGTTCGCGTTGTCGCGCAGCTCGTGGGCCGACTACGACACGTCGCTGATTTCCGCTGGTGGGGGAGTATGGCCGCGCACCGCCAAATCGATACCGGTGTCGCCAGAAATGGCTGCGGCGCTTGGGATTCCGGCAGGCGCGCTTGCTCCGCAGGACTTAATGCGCGCGATCCTGTGCGCACCCGTCGACCTGTTGTGGAACGGCGGCATCGGCACGTACGTGAAGGCTCGAACCGAATCGCAGGCCGACGTCGGTGACAGGGCGAACGACGCAATCAGGGTCGACGGCTCGCAGCTGCGCTGCCGCGTCGTCGGCGAAGGCGGCAACCTCGGATTCACCCAGCTCGGCCGCCTCGAGTTCGCTTTGGGCGGCGGTCACATCAACACCGACGCGATCGACAACTCCGCAGGGGTCGACACCTCCGACCACGAGGTGAACATCAAGATTTTGTTGGACGTCGCGGCGCGTTCGGGCCATCTCGATCTGGCCGAACGTGGACCGCTATTGGCGCAGATGACCGACGAGATCGCTGAGTTGGTATTGCGCGACAACTACTCCCAAAATCTTGCCCTCGCGTGTGCCGAGACCGAGGCTGCGTCGATGTTGCACGTCGATGCGGCGTACATCGACTTGCTCGAGAAGTCTGGTGAGCTGGTTCGCGCGCTCGAGAAACTGCCTGACGCAGAAGGTATTTCGGAGCGGCGCATGGCTGGCTTGGGCCTGACCCGGCCCGAGCTCGCAGTCTTGCTTGCGTATGCAAAACTAACGGCCACGCACGACATCACGTCGTCCGATATTGCCGATGACATCTTCGCGCAGGCCGCGCTGGTCGAGTACTTCCCAACTGCGCTTCGTGAACGGTTTGCGGTCTCGATGGCGGAGCACCCGCTGTTGCGCGAGATCATCGCGACGCAATTGGCGAACCAACTCGTCAACTACTCCGGCGCGACATTTGCTGCACGGATCGCCGGCGAAACAACCGCGTCTACAGCAGAAATCATTCGCGCGCACACGGCGACGCGTCAGGTGTTCGACGTCGACTGGTTGTGGTCGGCGATCGAACGGCTCGACGACGTCGTACCGAGCGCCGTGCAGACCGAATTGTTGCTCGGCGTGCGCGTGCTGCTCGACCGCGGTACTCGCTGGTTTCTCACGAACCGGCGTCCGCCGCTCGATGTGCCCGAGACGGTGGCGCAACTGCAGCCGGGCGTGCAAGCGGTCTTCTCCCAGCTGTCGGGATCGTTGCGCGGCGCCGAGGCGGAGCGATTTGCGGCGCAGGTCGAGTCTTTTGTCGGTCGTGGCGTTCCGCCGGATGTCGCCCGTGGTGCGGCCGCGACGGGCTCGGTGCTCGACACCTTGTCCATCGTCGACATCGCATTGCGCACAGAGGCGGACGTCGATGAGGTGACCGACGTGCACTTCGCGCTCGCCGATTCGTTGGGGTTGTCGCGGCTCGCCATGCTGATCTCGGCGCTGCCGCGCGACAGCCGCTGGCACACACTCGCCCGGACGGCGGCGCGCGACGACCTGCAAGCCGCGCACGCTGAACTCACTACCGACGTGTTGTTGTCGACTCCTGCGCCTGCGCCTGCCGAGGAGCGGATTTCGGCGTGGCAGCAAGCAAATTCGGCGGCGCTCACGCGCGCAGGTGCAGTCGTCGACGACATCATCTCAAGCGACAACGCCGACCTCGCGACGTTGTCGGTGGCACTGCGCGAGGTACGCGCACTGGTACGTGCGGTGTCGCTACCGAGCCGCTAGGTCGCGGCCGCTGTGCCTGGACTGGTTCAGCTGAACGCGACGCCGGCTGGGCAGTCAGCTCGCTTCGCTTTTTGGTTCTGTTTGGGTTGGTGTCTGGTGGCGGCGGTGGGCGAGGGTGGCGATGGCGTAGCCGAGGTCGAGTTTTTGGCCGTCCCAGTGGGTGGTGGGTGCGGTGGGGTCGAGGTCGGCGTATTGGTCGTCGATCGATGGTTGGTTCGTCGGGAACGGCTCCTCGATGTCGGGTAGGGCGGTGAGGTAGGGGCGGCCGTCGGGGCGGGTGAAGGTGAAGGTGCCGTCGCCGTGGCCGGTGATGGTCATTTCGCCGTTGTGGTGGCCGAGGTGGTGGGGTTCGCATAGGGGGATCAGGTTGGTCAGGTCGGTGGGTCCGCCGTCGAGCCAGTGGATGACGTGGTGGGCGTCGACGGTGGTGTTGGCGCAGCCTGGGGTGGCGCAGTGGTAGTGGTGGCGGATCAGCAGTGCCCGGTGTTGGCGGGCGGTCGCCAGTCGCCTGCTGCGGCCGACGTCGAGCACGCGTGTGCCGTCGCGGACGATGGTGCGGATTCTTCCGTCGCACACCAGCCGGCGGATGACCCGTTCGGGTAGCCCGGGTCCGTTCTGCAGCCGTGCGTAGGGCCGCGCGGGCGGCCTCGGCCGTTGCTGGCTGGGATCGGCATCCGGTTCAGCTGAACCCGGCCCCGTGGTGGGCGTGGTGGGCGTCGGCGTCGCTGCGGGTTCGGCTGACCGTGGTTGTCGTCGCGGCTTCGGTTCAGCTGAACCGACCTGGTCTGGGGCGGGCAGGCTGGTGGCGTCGAGGTGGATGATGACGGCGGCGTGTTCGTGGCCGCGCAGGTGGCGCTTGCTGGTGCCGGGCGTGTCGGCGAGGGCGGCGATGCCGAGTTCGGCGAGGCGGACCAGCGCCTGCGCGGGGGCGAGGTTTTCGACCCGGGCGAGCTGATCGAGTGCCGTAGCGACCAGGGCGCCGCGTTCGGGGTCGAGGCGGGCGGACAACTGCCAGCTGCTGTCATCGGCCCACCGGTGCCGCACGTGTTCACGGTCGGCTTGTTCACGGGGCTGCTCGTTGTCCTCGACGGTGCGCAGCCCGCGAACGATCGCCTCCAGGTGGGCGACGGTGCCGTGCTGGGCGACCTCGATCAACTCGGTGACCAGGTCGGGTTCCCCGATCCGGGCGACCCGGGCGATCGCCCGGACTTGGGAGTAGGACAACCGGCCGGCGCTCATCTCCGCCGCCAAGGCTGGGTGCGCGGCGAGCGCGTTCGCGACCCGGACATGATCGCAGGCGGTGCGAGCCGCCAGCCCGCACGCATAGCCGAGCCATTGGGCGGTGCTGGCCATCCCGGCCCGCACATGACCGGCGGCGGCGTCGAACGCGGCGACCTGCAACAACCACGCACACGACGCCGCCGAGATCCGCCCCGCCGAGCACACGATCGCCGCGCCGAGCTCGTCAAGCTGCGCCCCGGTCAAGCCGATTGGTTCCGGCTCGTGCGCCGCGATGTTCGTGGATTCGCTTGTGTCGCAACGGTTTTCGTCAGTAGTCATACGCAGACGCTAATCGCAGCCGCTGACACTTATGCCCGGTCGAACAGTTCACCGTCGCGTGATTGGGGCGCATCGATAGGCGTTCCGGCATTCGCTACGCCGGAATAGCAACCTGCAACGGGTTCGCGACACCGCGGCTGATGAGCAGGCCGCGCCCGGGTGGCAGCCGGCTACCGGTGTCACGCGGCAAGCGAACGCCGAGCGCTTCGCCGTCCAACGGACTTCGGGGTGTGAGCAGCAAGCCGGTTCGCGAGCGTCGGGCATCGACGACGAAACCGCGAAATCCGACCGCGAGGTCTTCCGTTGTGCCGGCGATCACGACGAGATGCCCACAGTCTCGGGCGGTGCGCATGAAGCGGTCGAGGGCTGTCGCGGCAGGGGTATCGGTGACCAGTTCGGCGTCGTCGACGACGACAGCGATCGGCCCGTCTACGCTTTGCAGTGCGGGTTCGAATGCGAGATCGCTTGCGTCGAAGGTGGCGTCGGCGAAGCCGCGAATTGGCGATGGGCGAGCAGTAATCGCCACCACTTGCCATCCGTTCTCGCGCAAGCCGGTCGCCACCGTCGCCAACGCGGTGCTGCGGCCCGATCGCGGCGGACCGGCCACGACGAATCCGGGACCGGTCTCGAGCAGGTCGACGCTAACCGCTTCGAGTTCGTCGCCTCCGACCCCGAGGACGACTCGACCAGATCCCCGCTGCGACCCGGAGCATCGCACTTCGGCACGCACGACCTGGGTGGGCAACGGCTCGACCCGCCGCGGTCGGAGGGCGCGTGGCACATCGGCATCACGGATCGCGGACGCTGCGGCGATTTCCGCGAGAGCCGCGAGTTGAGCCGATCCCGACGGGTCGGGATCGAGAAGGCAAATCTGAGTCTCGGTCAAATCGTCAGCGAGAAAGCCTCTGCCTACAGGCAAATCCGCGGGGATCGATCGCGGAGGCAATCCGATCAAAGCGAAGTCACCTCGATCGGCTAACCGTAGGACGAGCCGGTTTTCGACAGTTGACGCCAATCGCCCGACGAGCCCGGCGCGTTCGCAGCTCGCGACCACGTGGATGCCGACTGCCGCTCCTTCTCGCAGCAGGCGATAGAGGCCGTCGACGATCGTGCCACCGTCGACGTCGTCGAATGCGGCGACAAACGGCTCCCACGAGTCGACGAACACCACGATGTGGTGCAGTGGCGCGGGATCGCTCCGGCGCTGTTCGTTGATCGATCCGAAACCGTTGGTGGCCAGCAACGCTTGCCGTTTGGTGAGTTCGCCGATGAGCATCGAGACGAGCCGTCGGACGCGATCTGATTCGCTCGCCGTTGCTACGCATCCGCAATGTGGCAGTGCCCCCATCGCCGCGAGCGAGCCGCCGGCGCAATCCAACACGTAAAGGTGAAGGTCGGACGTCGATGTGGAACGTGCCAGTGCGCCGGCGAGGCTGCGAAGTGCTGTGCTGCGGCCACTTCTCGCGCTTCCGGCGACCAGCAAGTGACCGGTTGCGCTGAGGTCCACGACGTGGTACTCACGCGCCTGGCGAGCTGGGATGTCACGGACGCCAATCGCCGCTTGAAGCGGCTCCTCAAAGGCCGGCACCACAACAGCATCGGGAAGCGGTGGTAGCCAAGGCGACGCAGGTATCTCGATGTCGAGACGGTTTGCGGCGGTGCGGCAGGCATCGACGATGACGTCGAGGTCGGTTCGGTCAACGTTCTCCTCACAGATATCTGGCTCGGCGGCGTCCGGGAGTGCGAGCGATCGAAATGGCGAATGCGTCACTTCGACTCCGCTGCTATGCCTTACCCGGATACGACCGCCGACTCGACCCGACTGGAACGCGTGCAACTCGCCATGCCCGGTTCGGGCAAAGCCACGCCCAGGAGTTGCGCGGCTGATTCGTGCCGCGTCGGCGCAGTCGATCACGTCACGTGATTCGGAATCGCGCATGACCGCAAGGCAAATGCGCAGATTCGTATTCGCACGGATGTCGGCATTGACTGCACCCTCAGGCCGCTGCGTCGCGAGCACAAGGTGGACGCCGAGCGAGCGGCCGCGTTGTGCGATACCGACGAGGCCACCCACGAAGTCGGGCAATTCTTCCGCAAGCGAAGCGAATTCGTCGACCG
Source organism: Acidothermaceae bacterium (assembly GCA_050743645.1). Lineage (GTDB taxonomy): Bacteria > Actinomycetota > Actinomycetes > Acidothermales > Acidothermaceae > JBOGEK01. The sequence goes on along the minus strand of JBOGEK010000465.1, from coordinate 95 downwards.
CGATGACGAGTCGGGCCAGCTTCGCTCCGCGTTGTCGGTAGCAGTCGATGTTCACGGCTCCAACTGACGCGAGCAACGTTTCGCGTCGTTTGAGC
>JBOGEK010000464.1:0-11133 GCA_050743645.1 Acidothermaceae bacterium | reverse complement strand
CCGGCTCGCAGGTCGAGCACCCGCTCGTGCGACAGCAACTTTCCATACCGGACGTCGCACGGCTCGTCGTCGACGAGTAATCGACTCAGCTTGCCGTTCGTGACGTTGACGATCGACTGGCTCGACTCGGGGTTGGCGTAGGAGTTCTCGGCGTAAGGCAGCGGTCGGAGCTCGTAGAAGCCGACGAGATACGAGCCGGGGATACCATGCGGTTCGCCTTCGTCGAGGTTGCCGCGCAGGCCGATGTGCCCGTTCGACAAAGCGAAAACCGATTCCGACTGGGCGAGCAGGTCGAGGTTGAGACGCGTCTCGCGCACCACCCACGGTTCGACCGGGAAGGTCGGTTGGGTGATCACCGCGGCTGCCGCGATCGGTCACTGTCGGCACCGTCGGCGTCGAGCAGTTGGCTGAGGTCTGCGACGACGACATCGGCCCCGTGCTTGCGCAACTGCTCGCCGTGCTCGGGGCCGATGCGGTTGACGCCGACGACGTAACCGAATTCGCCCGTACGGCCGGCTTCGACACCGGCGATCGCGTCTTCGAAAACCGCAGATTCACTCGCCTTCGCGTGCACGCATCGCGCACCTCGAACGAAGGTGTCGGGCGCGGGTTTGCCTTTGAGGTGTTCGCGTTCGATCGCGACGCCGTCGACCCAACCCTCGACGAGCTGATCGAGCGAGGTCGCCTTCAAAACAGCGGCGGTATTTGCGCTGGACGACACTACGACGCGACGCAACCCGGCGTCCGACGCGGCTTCGAGATAGCGACGTGAGCCCTCGTAGACCTTGACGCCATCGCGGTCGATGGCGCGAAGCAGTGCGTCGTTTTTTCGGTTACCGAGTCCGTAGACTGTTTCGGCGCTGGGCGGATCCGTGGGTTTTCCTTCGGGCACGGTGATGCCCCGGCTTTTCAGGAAAGCTCGGACGCCGTCGGACCGCGGCCGGCCGTCGACGAATTGTGCGTAGTCGGCGTCAGGATCGAAAGGTTTGAACGCCTCACCCGTGCGGTCACTGCGTTCGCGCAGGTACCCGTCGAACATCTGGGTCCAGGCGACGTCATGCACCGAGGCCGTGTCAGTGAGCACGCCATCGAGGTCGAACAGGCAGGTGGTCACGTGGTCGGGCAGGCCGAGCATGTGGCCTCCAAGCGAGCGGATGCTGTGTGGCTAGCGAGTGCTACCCACGTTCAGGATCTTGCCCGTTCACCGGCGCCGTAACGCATGCCGTCCATGAGCAGTGAGACGAGGCGGCGTGATCGCTCTTGGGCCTCAGGCGTGTCGCTGACCATGCAGATGCCGCCGAGCGCGCGAATCACATCTGAACCGTCGACGTCGTCGCGAATCGTGCCCGCGGTGCAGGCTGCTCCGACGAGCGCATTCATCGAGGTTTCGATCAGGCCGTGCACGTAGGCGAACAGATCCGCGTGCGAATCCGACGTCGACTTCAGCACGGCGGCCAGACCTCGCTTCGTCGCGACGTAACCGACGAAGTGCAACATCCAACGCTCGAGGGCGACATCGGGCGGGTTTTCAGCCAGCAGTTGGGTGGCCACACCGCACAACTGCTCGACGCCGTGACGGTAGGCGGCTTCGACGAGTGCTTCGCGGTTGGGGAAGTGGCGATACAGCGTGCCGATGCCAACCCCGGCGCGCCGGGCGATCTCCTCGAGCGAGGTGTCGACGCCGTGTTCGGTGAACGCGGCGATCGCGTTCTGCAACAGCGCCTCGCGATTGCGCTGCGCGTCGGCTCGCAGTCGGCGTCCGGCGCAGCTGTCGGCCGCAGTGTCGTCGCCGGCCGCAGTGTCGTCGCCGGCTGCCACCATGTCGCTGGCCGCCGCGATGCCGCCGGGGGCCGCCGTGGTGTCGTCGACGCTCGCTGCCACCTCGCTGGCCACGCCGAACCTCCCCTTCGAAAAAAGACTTGCAGACCGGAGGCTGCCTCCGTATTGTGACTGGAGGCGCCCTCCGCTTCATCCATCATCCACCCTGGAGGCCTCAAATGCCACCGGACACCTCTGCCCGTTCTGTCGCATCGGCGACTGCCCGTTCTGTCGCATCGGCGACACGCGGCCGCGACGGCCTATCCATGCCGTCAACATCGACGCGCACACCGCGTATTTCGACCGCCTACCCAGGCGATGCCAACCCCTCGAACCCCTCGGCCCGCGCCGCCCGCTCGTCGCGCGGCAGCGAACGTAGCCGCACGGCTGCCTTGGCCGTGATCTTGATCTGCCAGTTGATGGTCGTGCTCGACGCGACCATCGTGAACATCGCACTGCCCGACATCCAGTCGGCGCTGCGCTTCAGCACCAGCAACTTGTCTTGGGTATTGAACGCCTACGCGTTGACCTTCGGTGGCCTGCTGCTCCTTGGCGCGCGAGCCGGTGATCTTTTCGGACGACGTCGCATGTTCCTCGGCGGCATCGCGCTGTTCACCGTCGCCTCGCTCGCCGGCGGGTTGACGTCGTCAGCCGGTCTGCTGCTTTCCGCGCGAGCCTTGCAGGGCGTGGGAGCGGCGCTGGCGTCGCCGTCCGCTTTGGCATTGCTCATGATCAGTTTCAGGGAAGGCGCCGAACGGGCTCGGGCGCTCGCGCTTTATGCGGCCGTTTCGATCGGCGGTAGCGCGGTCGGGCTGCTGATGGGTGGCGTGCTCGTCGAATGGGCGTCTTGGCGCTGGGTGTTCTTCGTCAATGTGCCGATCGGGATCGCGCTGCTGGCGCTCGCTCGTCGCACGTTGCCCGAGACGGACGGCCAGCACGGCCGCATCGACGTGCCCGGCGCATTGACCTCGACGCTCGGAATGTCGGCACTGGTCTACGGATTCGTGCAGGCGGCGTCCGAGGGCTGGGCTTCAGCCAGCGCCCACATTGCATTCGTCGTCGGTGTCGTGTTGCTCGTGATGTTCGTGGGCATCGAACTGCGCGCCAAGATGCCAATCACGCCGCTGCGCCTGTTCGCCGACCGCGACCGCAGTTTCTCCTACGTGGCAAGGCTCCTGCTGGTCGGTGGCATGTTCGGCATGTTCTTCTTCCTCACGCAGTTCCTGCAAGAGGTGCTCGGCTACAGCGCCCTGGTCACCGGTGTCGCATTCTTGCCGCTGACGATCGCACTGTTCGCGGCCTCGCAACTGAGTGCCCGCAAGCTGATGCCCGTTATGGGGGGCCGGTGGCTCATGGCGGGTGGCATCAGCCTTTCCACCGTGGCGGTGTTGGTGTTGAGCGAGCTTTCTCAGCACAGCAACTACGGGCTGGTTCTCACCGGCTTGCTGCTGTTCGGTATCGGCAACGGATTAGCGTTCGTGCCTCTCACTGCAGCCTCGCTGGCAGGAGTGAAGCCGGCCGACGCAGGTGCGGCGTCGGGGCTTGTCAACGTCATGCAGCAACTCGGTGGCTCGCTCGGATTGGCCGTGCTGGTAACGGTTTTCGGCACCGCGTCGCGGAATGCGTCACACCACGTAGGCGCCACCGCGGCAGCCTCGTTCGTGCACGGTGCAGACACGGCGTTCCGGGTGGCGGCCATCATGTTGGCGCTCTCGGTCGTGCTGGTCGCGAGCATGCGCCAGCAGCGTCCGATGGTTGGCGAGGCCGCGAGCAGCGAAACCGACGACGAGTTCGGCAGTATCGACGGCGTCGACGCAGAACCGATCGGCGTCGCCTAGTCGTGATCCTGAAGGGTTTGGGTGCGGTGCCGTCGCGACCCGAATCCTTCAGGATTGTGGCTGCTTACCCTGATACAAATGGCCTATGACCGACACACTCGAATTTCGTGACGCGACGCTCGATGACGCGGCTGCGGTCGTCGCGCTGGTCGAATCCGCGTATCGCGGTGAAGCCAGCAAAGCAGGTTGGACGACGGAAGCCGACCTGCTGCACGGACAACGCACCGACCCCGAATCTGTGAAAGCCATCGTCGAGTCGCCAGCTGCCCGCATCGTGGTCGCTGCGGACGGTGCGACGGGCGAGCTCCTCGCCTGTTGCCAGATCGAGCGGCGAGCTGAAGGCGCTGCTTACTTCGGCATGTTCGCTGTGCGGCCCGGGTTGCAGGGCGGGGGCGTCGGAAAGGCATTGCTCGCCGAGGCCGAGAGACGCGCGCGCGAAGAGTGGCGCGCCGACCACATGGAAATGACGGTCATCACGCAGCGCGAAGAGTTGATTGCCTGGTATGTGCGCCGGGGTTACGCGAAGACCGGTGACAGCCGGCCCTTTCCTTACGGTGACGAGCGTTTCGGGCTTCCGCTCCGCGACGACCTCGAGTTCTCGGTCCTGGTGAAGAAGTTCAGCTAAGCAGGCGTTTGCCGAACGGTCGGGCCTGTTCCGACAAGTTGCCGACTTTTGCTGGTGCACAGCCAAAGTAACCGTCACCAACTTTCGCCGGGTTTTCGATGCGTGACCTCCGCTCGCCAATTACCCCAGCTGGGGTGCGACGTCAGAAGCGATCACGTCGAGATGGGCGAGGTCGGCGAGGTCGAGAATCTGCAAGAACAGCCGGCTGGCACCGATGTCGGCGAACCGGCCGATCTGATCGACCACCTGGCTAGGCGTGCCGAACAGCGGGGGAGTGCTGCCGATATTCGTAGCGCGCGTTCGGGCCTCGGCTTCGGTTCTCCCACAGGCGATGGTTTGTGCCGCAGAGAACACCAGCGGACGACGCGCCGCCGCCGTCCGACCGAGTTCGTCTGATGCGCGTCGCACCAGGTCGTAAAGCTCGGCGGTGGTTTCGAGGTCAGAAAACGGCACGTTGAACTCGTCGGCGAAACGAGCCGCGAGCATCGGTGTGCGGCGCTTGCCGTGGCCGCCGACAATGATCGGCGGGCCGGGAGTCTGAGCCGGCTTCGGCAATGCCGGAGAATCGGTGAGCGAATAGTGCTTGCCCGTAAACGAAAACGTGTCGCCGACCGGCGTGTTCCAGAGGCCAGTGATGATCGAGAGCTGTTCTTCGAGGCGGTCGAAACGCTCGCCCACCGGCGGGAACGGTATGCCGTATGCCTCGTGCTCGCGTTCGAACCAGCCGGCGCCAAGGCCGAATTCAACCCGGCCGCCGCTCATGTGGTCGACGCTCGCAACGGCGATCGCGAGGGGCCCGGGCAGCCGAAAAGTCGCCGAGCTGACCATCGTGCCGATGCGTAAACGCGAGGTCTCGACGGCGAGGCCGGCGAGCGTCGTCCACGAATCTGTCGGACCAGGTAAGCCGAGATCGTCAGCGCCCGTGACGAAATGGTCGGACCGGAAGAATCCTTCGAACCCGAGTTGTTCGGTGTGGCGGGCGAGCCGAAGTTGATCGGCGTACGTGGCGCCGAACTGGGGTTCGATCATCACGACAAGTCGCATGACACCAGCTTTTCATGCCGGACGGCGCGCCGCTCGCGGGTGCTGCCAGACTTCGAGCGTGACTGAGGCGCCCGAACCGCCCACCATCGCGCGCGACGATTTCGCCGGGCTGGTCGCGCGCGCGAGTGCGTTACGCGATCTCGGCGGGCGGCGGCTGCTCGGTATCACTGGCGCACCGGGCGCCGGGAAGTCGACCTTGGCGGAGCAGTTGGTCGGCGCGCTGCAACCCGACGCCGTGCTGGCTCCGATGGACGGCTTCCACCTCGCCGAGTCGGAGCTGCAACGGCTCAGCCGCCATGATCGCAAGGGCGCACCCGACACCTTCGATGTCGGCGGGTTCGTTGCGCTGCTCCGCCGGTTGCGGGCCGCGAATGAGCCCGTCGTTTATGCCCCGACGTTTCGGCGTGATCTCGAAGAGCCGATCGCGGGCTCGATCGCGGTCCCCGCGGCGGTCGGTCTGGTCGTCACCGAGGGCAACTACTTGCTCGGCGTCGGATCGGCCGCCGACGGACCGGGCGGGGGACGCGGCCGACCCGGCCGACCCAGCAGCCCTGCCGATCCCAGCCTGGGGCGCGGTGCGTGAACTCCTCGACGTCGTCTGGTATCTCGAGCCGCCTGAGACGGCGCGCCTTGATCGGCTGGTGCGCAGGCACCTTGCTTTCGGCCGCGATCTGCCAACCGCAAAGCAACGGGCAAGTGGCTCCGATCAGCGCAACGCAGAACTGATCACGGCCACTCGATCGCGTGCCGACCTCGTGATCGTCGGCTAGGCAGCCCCGTACCCCGTTGCGGTCGCTGCCTGAATATGCGCCGCAATGTCGGCATACTGTGCCGAATGGGTCTGGGCCGAGTGCGTCGCAAGCAGGTGATCGGCCGGGCTGGCCGGGCTGGCTGGGCTGGCCGGGCTGGCTGGGTCGGCCGGGTTACCGCCGTCGCGGTGGCGGTACTGCTCGCCGCCGCGTGCACGTCTCGCTCGTCGAATACTCACTCGGCGGTTTCGCCGCAATCGTCGGCAACTACAGTGCCGGCCCGGCCATCGAGTCCGGGCGCTGGTGCGTCCAGCCCGGCGCCGCCGCTCGCCATCGGCGTGCGCGAGCAGGATCAGGCCGCGGTTGTGATCGGCGGCTCGACACCGCAGCAGGTCTCGATCGCGGCCACCCAGGCGCTGCTGACCGCCGCGCCGGTCGTGATCGTGAGCGCCCCCGATGCTGACTCGATCAGCGAGGCGACCCGCGACGCGCAGCGACTGTCACTTCCGATCATCGTCTCGGACGGCCCGACCCCGCCGGGCTCGCCGACTCCGAACGGGACTGCAGGTCCGACCGTGGCCAGCTCGACGGCGCCGTCGCGAGCCTCGGACTCCTCGCAGATCTCCCCGATATCGCCAACGTCGGCGGCCTCGGCACCTTCGCCGACCTCGGCGTCCGACGCACTCGACGGTGAGTTGCACCGGCTCGGCTGTCTTGACGTGCTCGCGGTGGGCGCCATCGCGCAGGCACCCGGCGTGCACGTCGTCGGTGACAGCGCCGAACTGCCGCTTGTGATCGCCGCTGCCGCAAACCCGGGCACGACCGTGCTATTGCACGCGGGCAACGATCCGGCGACGCTCGCGGCCACCGCCACCGCGCGTGCGGCCGGGGCGACTGTCGTTGCTGTGCACGGCAACGATCCACGCGCAGATCCGTTTGCCGTCTCGGCAATCGCACACTCGCCGTCTCGGCACGTGATCGCCGTGGGTCCGGACTTCGGGCCCGCGAATCGACTTGCGTCTCGTTTCGCCGTCGCGCAAGCGGGTGCGCAGTTGCCCGGTGGTGGCCAGACGATCTTTCCCGGACGCCGTTTCGTCGCGCTTTACGGGCACCCCGGCGGAGACGCGCTCGGAGTTCTCGGGGCTCAAGACGCCGACGCGAGCATCACGCGCGCGCGTGATTTGGCTTCGAAGTATGACAATCTCAGCGATGTCCCGGTGGTGCCGACATTCGAGATCATCGCCACCGTCGCTGCTGGATCGCCGGGTCGCGATGGCAATTACTCCAACGAGTCGAGCGTCGACTCGCTTCGTCCCTGGGTCGAAAAGGCTGAAGCCGCGGGCTTTTACGTCGTCCTCGATTTGCAACCAGGACGGGCTGACCTGCTGTCGCAGGCACAGTTGTACGCGGCGTTGCTGCAGCTGCCCGACGTCGGGCTGGCGGTCGACCCTGAATGGGCGTTGACCGCCGATCAAAAGCCGCTCGAACAGATCGGCAGCATCGATTCTTCGCGCATCAACGCCGTGGCGGCTTGGCTCGATGCGTTCACTGCGTCGAAGCACCTGCCGCAGAAGCTGTTCGTCGTCCATCAGTTCAGGTTGTCGATGATCGGCAATGAGCCGAAATTGAAGACGAACTACGACAACATCGCGGTCCTCATTCACATGGACGGCCAAGGTGGTCAGGCCAACAAGGACGCTACGTGGCGCTCGGTTGTCGCGGCTGCGCCGAAGGGTGTGCCGTTCGGCTGGAAGAACTTCTACAAAGAAGACCATCCGATGCTGACGCCGCAGCAAACGATGGCTCACAAGCCCCAACCGATGATGATCTCGTACCAGTAAGGTCTTAAAGGTGAGCCGCATCTTCACCTACCCCGACGCGGCCAAGCTGATGCCCGAGGTCCGGCACACGGCCGCCGGCATCATCGAGGTGCGCGCCGAACTCGCCGAGTTGAGCGCCGATCTGAACGGCGGCCACGACTCACCGTTCGGCGGGATCGCCGAAGCGAAGGCGCTCGAAGCGCGCCTGCACGAGTTGGTGTCGTGGTTCACCCTGCACGGCATTGAAATCAAGGGTGCAGCGCCAATCATCATCGACTTTCCGGCCGAGATGCTTGGCACCTCGATTTTGCTGTGCTGGCTCGAAGGCGAGCATGAGATCGCCTGGTATCACCGGCCCGAGCTGGGTTTTCTCGGACGACGACGGCTGCCGCGCGAAGCGATGCTCTGATCGATGGGTCGGTGGTGCGGCCGCTACTTCGCGGCCTTGCGAAACCCGAGGCTCAAAAACGTGTAGTCGATGCCTATTCGCGGCCAGTGCACCGGGCGTTGCGCGTGATCGAGCTTTAGGTCTCCGATCAAGCGCAGCCCGGCGTCGTCCGCCTCGTTGACGATCGAGCGGATTTCGTCGGCGGAGAAGATGTGAACCGGCTGGCCGTAGGCAGTTTTTCCTGTGGTGTCAGGAGGACTCTGGTCGTAGTCGGTGGATATGAATAACACGCCTCCGGTCTTGAGCAGGCGGGAGGCCTCGACGAGAAATCCTTTGATCGGCACGCCGTGTTCGATCACCGAGAGGCAGGTGATGGCGTCGAACCGACCATCGGGAAATGTGGTGGCCGTCATGTCGCCGGGCACCAATCGAACTGCGCCGTGACGTGACTCGCGGCTCCATTCGAGGTTGTTACCGAATAGGTCGGTGAATCCGTAAAGCCGAAGCGAGGGCAACAAGGTTGAGTAGCGGGCGCAGCCAGCGTCGAGAACAGCACCTACCGGCTCGACGTTTTCGAGCACGAGCGAGAGTGCCGCAAGCGCGTCCCAGTTCTTCGGGTGGTCGCGGTGCAGCGGCAGTTTCAAAGCACGCAGCTGCCGGACGGCGTGCTACCAGTCGGCCTTGGTACTGAGAACGCCGGTCGGCGCGGTGATCTCCGGCTTCGATCGCGGCCGGTTCGAGCGAGCCTCGATGGCGCGCTGCAACGCGACGCGCCGCCACAGCACCTGCTCGGCTCCCCATTTCGCGACTTCACGCAATGCGCCGCCGGGTGCGCCGTTGGCCATGTCTGATCTCCGATATCTGGGCGTCGGTGGCTGCGCGACAGGCTACCGGTAGCGCCGAAAGCGCTGCGGGACACGGGCGCGCGCAGCCGGTGGGGTCAGCTGCGGCGACGCGCCCGAACGGTCCGGCTCTTCCAGCCGATCCAACCAAGAAGCGTCAGGCTCACGACGGCGGCAACGATGAACACGACCAGGGCGATGGTGCTCGTGACGGTGGAGCCGCTGCTGCCGGGCCGGGCCAGCAATGCCGAGCCGATGATCAGGGCGGCGAGCACCAGCCCTGCTGCGGCGACGTTTGCGAGGCGATGCAGCCCTTTGAGGAATTGCGTCTCGTCGAACGCCTGCACGCGCAACTCGAACTGGCCGTCGCCAATCGCGTCCATCGCGCGGTTCAGCCTGGCCGGCAGTTCCTCGACGAACTCTTTCGCCTCCATCAATGAACTGAGCGCACCACCGGCAGACCTGTTGGCCTCTGACCTCAATAGATCAGGCACATGCCGTTCCAGGGCCGCCAGCGGCTCGAAGCTCGGATCGAGGCAGCGAGTCACCTGGTCGAGGTTGACCAACGTCTTGCCGAGGAGCGCAAGCTCCGGAGCTGGTCGTAGTCCCGATTCCGCCGATCGACGTGACACTTCGAGCAGCGATCGGCCGACATCGAGTGAACCCGGAGGGGCGTCGACGAACGCTGCCATGAGATCGCTGATGCTTGCGGTGAGCGCTGCGCTGTCGAAGTCGTCGCGCGGCGAGCCGAGTAGCCTGGCCACGCGAACCAGATCGTCGGTTCGGCCGGCTAGCACGGCCATCATCAGCTTCGTGATCAGCTTGCGGTTTTCGGCCGAGATTCGGCCCACCATGCCGACGTCGATCAGCGCGAGCCGGTTGTCGTCGGTCACGAGCAGGTTGCCGGGGTGCGGGTCGGCGTGAAAGACGCCGGCGTGCAGTATCTGTTCGAGATAGGCACCGAACAGCTCGTCGGCCAGCGGGCGCGGATCATTGTCGAGGCGGCTGAACGCGCTGAGCTCGGTGACCTTGCGGCCATGCACGAAATCCATGGTGAGAACGCGACTTGTGGTGAAGTCGTCGTACGGCGTCGGGACGACGATGCTCGGCCGGTGCTCGAGGATCTCTGCAAGCGTCGAGAGGTTCGTGGCCTCACGCCGGTAGTCGAGTTCGGCCAGCAACGACCGGCGGAACTGCTCGAAGGCGTCGCTCACCGCGTAGCGCCGCACATTTTGGTTGTGCGCGTCGAAGAAGTCGACCAGTTCGCCGAGGATCTGCAGGTCGGCGCCCACCTGCTCGCCGATCCCGGGGCGCTGCACTTTCACGGCTACTGCACGGCCGCCGCGCAACACGCCGCGATGTACCTGGCCGAGAGACGCCGCCGCCACCGGTTCGTTGTCGAAGTCGACGAAGATTCGCGACAGCCGTGCTCCGAGTTCGGTCTCGATGATTCTTTCGACGTCGGCGAAGGGAAACGGTGCGCATTGGTCTTGCAAGGTGCTCAGTGCGTCGGCGTACGCGGGCGGCAACAGGTCACTGCGTGAAGACAACAGCTGACCGATCTTGACGAACGTTGGGCCGAGCCGTTCGAGGTCACTCGCGAGTTCGGCCGCTCGTTCGTTCGGCGACTCGTGCGCTTCGCCGTCGCCGTTCTGAGCCGTCGCCGTGGCGGCGCCGTCGTCCTGGAGGCCGGCTGCATTCACCAGGTCGGACCTGCCGTGGCGGGCGAGCAGCACCGCCAACTCGCGATAGCGCGCCACGTGCGCGGGACGTAGCGACAGATGCATGCCGTCGGGCTACCCCTCGCGATGATCACCCGAACCCATCCGACGGCGCTGTCGCGATTGCGAGCCAGCTCGGCAGAATGGCGGCATGGCTGAAACGCGCAGGATCGTGGTCACCGGCGGCAGTGGCAAGCTCGGCCGGGCGGTGGTGGCCGATCTTGCAAAACACGGGTCGGACGTCGTCAACCTCGATCGGGTACCGCCGTCGGTTGCACAACCGATGTT
>JBOGEK010000463.1:0-6662 GCA_050743645.1 Acidothermaceae bacterium | reverse complement strand
TCACCGTTCAGTAGCTGCGGTCCAACGGCCGCTGTTCGCCAGGACGACAGCGGCCGCGACCGTTCCGGCCGTCGACGTTCGCAGCACGGTCGGACCGAGCCGAACCGCCTGCGCGCCCACCGCTTCGAAAGCGGCCAGCTCGTCGGCACTGATCCCGCCTTCGGGCCCGACGATCAGCACGATCTCGTCGGCATCGGCGACCGCCACCTCGGCGAGCGGCCGGCTCGCCGATTCGTGCAGCACCAAAGCCACTGACGACGGTCCCAGACCGGACGACGAAAAAAGCTGCCGTACCCGCTCCACGACCGCAGCCGTGGTCTCGGTGTCTGCGACGACCGGAACCCGGGGCCGGCGTGCCTGCTTCGAAGCCTCGTGCGCGGTCGACCGCCATCGCGCGACACCTTTCGCGGCCCGTGCGGGATCCCAGCGCACGATCGAGCGGCCGGCCCGCCACGGCACGATCGTGTCGACGCCTACCTCGGTCATCGTCTCGACGGCGCGCTCGTCGCGCTCGCCCTTCGCGAGCGCCTGCACGACGGTGAGCCGCGGCGACGGTGCCGGCACCGCGGTCAGCGCCATGATGCGGACCGAAATCGCATGGGCCGAAACCGCGGCCACCTCGGCCGCGCAGAGCAGCCCTTCGGCGTCCGACAGCTCGAGCTTTTCACCGACCGTGAGACGGCGAACGGTCGCGGCGTGGCGACCCTCGGCACCGTCCAGCACGAAAAGATCGCCGACTGCAGCGGCGCGCAACCGATCCGGGTCGGCGAAGAAAAGCGGAGCGGTGGTCACGAGTCGCCGGCCGTCGGCGGTTTAGCGGCCGTTGAACGCGTCGCGGATGCGCGAGAAGAAGCCCTGGCCGCCCGGCTTGAACACAGCTTCGGGGAACTCCTCGCCACGCAGGCCGGCGAGTTTGCGCAGCAACTCCTCCTGCTCGGCGTCAAGCTTGCTCGGGGTTTGCACCTCGAGGTGCACGTGCAGGTCGCCACGGCCGCCACCGCGCAACCGCGGCACTCCCTTGCCCCGCAACGGAATGTCTGCGCCCGACTGCGTCCCGGGCTTGACCTCGATCTCGACTGGCCCGTCGAGGGTGTCGAGGGTGAGCGAGGTACCCAGCGCTGCGGCGGTCATGGGCAAGGCGACGGCGGCGTGCAGGTCGACACCGTGCCGCTCGAACACCGCGTGCTTGCGTTCTTCGATCTCGACGTAGAGATCACCCGCCGGGCCACCACCGGGTCCGACCTCGCCCTCGCCACTGAGCCTGATGCGCATGCCGTGCTCGACGCCCGCCGGGATGGCCACCTCGATCGTGCGGCGGGCCCGCACCCGGCCATCACCCGCACATTCAGCACACGGCTGCCGGATGACCGTACCGACGCCGCCGCACTGCGGGCAGGGCCGCGATGTCATGACCTGGCCGAGGAACGAACGGGTCACCTGGTTGATCTCGCCGCGGCCCTTGCACATGTCGCAGGTGTCGGGGTGGGTGCCGGGAGCCGTGCCTGCGCCGGTGCAGGTGGCACAGACGACGGCCGTGTCGATGGTGATCTCGCGCGTCGCGCCGAAGACGGCTTCGCTCAGTTCGATCTCGACATGGATCAGCGCGTCGTTGCCCTGCCGCACCCGACTGCGCGGACCGCGATGGGTCGCGCCACCGCCGAAGAATGCGTCCATGATGTCGCCGAGGCCCCCGAACCCGGCACCGAAACCGCCCGCCCCGCCCGACGCCGACAGCGGGTCGCCACCCATGTCGTAGAGCTGCCGCTTGTTCGGGTCGGACAACACCTCATAGGCCGACGTGACCTCCTTGAACCGCTCCTGCGTCGCGACGTCGGGGTTGACGTCGGGATGCAGTTGGCGGGCCAGCCGGCGGTAGGCCCGCTTGATCTCCTCGGGCGTGGCGTCCTTGCGCACGCCGAGAGCGGCGTAATGGTCCTTGGCCAAGGCGGCTTCCTCTATCGCTGAAGATCTAGTCAGTTGATCAGTTCGAGGTCACGACTCGGCCAGGATGCGGCCGACGTAACGGGCGACCGCGCTGACGGCCGCCATCGTTCCGGGGTAGTCCATGCGCATCGGCCCGAGCACCCCGAGACTGGCGAGCGCACGATCGCGCGAACCGTAGGTCGAGCTCACGATCGAGGTCATCCGCAGGCCCTCGTACGCATTCTCGTCGCCGATCCGAACGGTCAGTTCGGAGGGCCGCCCAGCCTCGCCGAGGAGCTTGATCAACACGACGTGCTCTTCGAGAGCCTCGAGCACGGGGTGCACCGACTGCGGGAAGTCGAGCGCCAGCCGGGTCAGGTTCGACGCCCCGCCCACCACGACGCGCTCCTCGCTTCGCTCGACGAGCGAGGCCAGCAAAACGGCGATCACGGCGGTAGCTGCGTGCTTGCTCTCTGCCGGCTCGGTGTCGACGAAGTCGGACAGAAGATCCGGGACGTCGATCGCCAGCTTGGCGTTGACCCGCGCGTTGATGCGAGCCCGCAACCCGCTCACGGTCTCGTCGTCAACCTCGCCGGCCAGGTCGACGACGCGCTGCTCGACCCGGCCGGTGTCGGTGATCAAGACGAGCATCAGTCTGGTGCCGGTGAGTCGGATCAGTTCGAGGTGACGCACCGACGAGCGGTCGAGGCTCGGGTACTGCACGACCGCGACCTGGCGGGTCAGCTGTGCAAGCAGCCTGACCGTGCGGCTCACGACGTCGTCGAGATCGAGCGCGCCGTCGAGGAACTGCTCGATCGCGCGGCGCTCGGCGGGGCTCAACGGCTTGATGGTCGACAACCGGTCGACGAAAAGCCGATACCCGCGCTCGGTTGGGACCCGGCCGGCACTGGTGTGCGGTTGTGCGATGTAGCCCTCGTCTTCGAGTGCAGCCATGTCGTTGCGTACGGTCGCAGGCGAAACGCCGAGATGGTGCCGCTCGACGAGGGCCTTCGAGCCGACGGGCTCGTTGGTGGAGACGAAGTCTTCGACAATCGCACGCAGAACGTCGAGCTTGCGCTCGTCCAACATCGGCGTCCGACCTCCCTTCGTCGCTCCGCCGTCACTTCGACGACTCGCGGGCCGGCAGAACCCGGCCGTGCACGATCGCTAGCACTCCTTGTGGCTGAGTGCCAGTGTACGGCGCGCCGCAAGCCTCGCTCGCTCGATTCCGTGGCGATTCACCGACGAAATGTCTCGTTGCTCGATATCGTCACGCCCAGATGAACAGGCCCCTGCCACGACCGCTGACGCTCGTGGTCGTCAGCGTTTGCATCGTTCTCGCGCTTGGCTTGGCCTGGGTCGCGCGTGCGGTCAACACACACAGCAATGACCGATTGCTTTCGCAGGAGGTGCAGCAGGCGGCGGCCAGCCTGTCGAGCGCGCTGCCCGTCGTCCAATCGCAGTTGAGCCAGACCGCCGAGGTCGCGATTCAGACGAATGCTCGCCCCGACGTGTTCGCCCGATTCACGGCGGCGCAGCTCAAGTCGTCCGGGATCGTGGCGATCTCGCTATGGCAGGTCAAGGACGGCGCAGTCCACCAACTGGCCATCCAATCGAAGTCACCTTCGACCGGCCTTGCGCTCGTTGGCCAACATCTCGACGCCTCCTTCTTCGCAGGCGTGCATCCGAGCGATCAGCTGTTCGTGACCAAGATCATCCCCGGCTCACCACCGCGGCTCGGCTATGCGTCGATGCCGGCCGATGACACCGCTGGCGTCATCGTCTATGCCGAAAGCGTGTTGCCCGCGGGCGGCCGGGTGACCTTGCCGTCGTCGTCGCCGTTTCATGACCTGAAGTTCGCGATCTACCTCGGCAACGCGGCCACGCCTGCCCAGCTGCTCGAAGCGACCACAGCCACCCCGATCCGTGGCCAGACCGCGTCGACCTCGGTGCCTTTCGGCAACACCGCCATCACGCTGGTCGGCTCGCGTAACGCGCAACTCGCCGGAGGTCTATCGGGAGCGTTGCCGTGGATCGTGCTCGCTGTGGGCGTCGGCCTAGCGCTCGCGAGCGGTTCGACGCTCGAATACGTGGGCCGACGACGAGCGGTCGCCGAAGGCCTGGCCCGCGACAACGAGCGGCTCTACCGCGAGCAGCGCGACATCGCGATCACCCTGCAGCACGCGCTGCTACCCGAAGTGCCAACCATCGACGGCGTCGAGATCGGTGCGCGCTACTTCGCCGGCGTCGCAGGAATGGACGTCGGAGGCGACTGGTACGACGTCGTCCGCATCGATGCGCAGCGGTTCGTCTTCTTCGTCGGCGATGTGTCGGGACGCGGCCTGCATGCCGCGACGACCATGGCATCGCTGCGCTACGCCGTGCGCGCCTACGTGGCGCAGGGAGACGACATCGCCACCGTGTTGACCAAGGTCGGCGGCCTGCTCGACATCGAAACCGACCAGCATTTCGCGACGCTGCTCGCGGGCGACGTCGACCTCGCCACCCAGCGGGTGTCGATCGCGTCGGCCGGACATTTCTTACCGCTGCTCGTGTCGGGCGGCATGGCTGAGTTCGTGTCGGGCGACATCGAGCCGCCGATCGGTATCGCCTCGTCACCTCAGTCGATCACGGCGTCGTTCGAAGCCCCACCCAAGGCCACCCTCATCGCCTTCACAGACGGCGCCGTCGAGCGCAGGGGCGAGAACATCGACATCGGGCTCGACCGCCTGCGCAACGGTGTCGTCGACGACGGCAAGCCGCTCGACGCCCTGCTCGACGGCTTGATTGCCAGACTCGTCCCCGACGGAGCCGACGACGACGTCGTGATCCTGGCCGTACGGTGGCAGGTCTAGCGCAGCGCGCGTCATGGCGTGGCTTACCAGCACCAGCAGAAGCCGACTGTCGCCGACTCGAGCCGCGGCAGGTAATGGTGCGCCGAACAGTCGTCGTCGAGTTGAAGGACGCGCTCGCTCTTGACCGGTCCGTCGATTCCACTCCACGTTTTCCAGCTGACGGACGACGGCAGCCGTCGCGGATCGAACTGCACTCGCATCTCGACGTTGTCGACACGGCGCAGGGCCGAACGCCGGAATGTCTGTGGTCTCGCAGCGCTACCGCCGAACAACACCCGGTATTCGACAGACGCCGTGTCACCCGGCCGCAGCTCACGGCCGAACTCGATGGCGGCGGTGAGACCTCCTGCGTCGCCGATCACGATCGGGCCGGCCCGCCCACCACGCACAACCTCGACCAGGCGCGCATCGGCGTCGACGGGTAGCACCAAACGATCCATGCCGCGCTCGACCGCCCTGATGACCTGGATCGTTCGTTGCTCTTTCACCAGTGCGTCGGCGCCGACAAAGCAGAAGTCGTGGAGCAGCAACGTGCGCAGCCCTGGTTCGGGATGTGTAGCCAGGACGTAGGGCGCCTCGTACACGGGAGCGCCGAGCAACAGCCACAGCCGGTTCACTTCGGATTCGTTGAAGCCGAAAGCGTCGATGAACAACCGCAGTGTGCGTGGGCTCAGCACCTCGCCATGCAAGGCACGAGCGACCCGATCTTTCAGCCCGCGCGGCAGCGTATGACGGTCGTCGCCGTCACCCGCTTCCCAAATGTGGCGCGCGAGCACCTGGGCCACCGAGGCCTGGTTGACTGCGCCCACCGACGAACGCCACCGAAACGCGTACCGCTGCCACGAGCGCCGGTAAGGCCCCGGCTGGCTCAACAGCTGACGCAGATACGCCGCAGCGAATTGTGCGCCCGTATTCGACGCCGGCGCCACCACAACCCCCGATCCGGTTGCCGTCTTCATGGCGTGCTTTTCATGTCGTGCTTTTCATGCGTGCTTTTCATGTCGTGCTGTTCATGCGTGCGTGACTCGCAACGTAGTGCGCCGATGTCGCTGTTATGTCGCAGAAGGCGTGCGCTGTGGGCAGCCGCGACCGTCGCCGACCTGTGGATACGGCCCACGCCCCCAAGGGCCGCGGCAGCACCCGCTCAGCCGAGCAGCCGGCGCACCACACCGTCAGCAAGCAGGCGACCGGCGAGGGTGAGCACCGCGCGGCCGCGTCGGACTGCCGCGACGTCAAGCAGGCCTGCGTCGACCTCTGCGCCCACCGCGGCACGACCCGCATCGTCGAGCTCGGCGAGCGCAAGCCCCTCGGCAAGCCGAAGTCGCAACAAGATCCGCTCGACGCGTTGTGTCTCGGCATCGAGGAGTTCTCGGGCGTGGCCGGGACTTTCGCCGTCCGACAACCGGCTCGAATAGGCGGTCGGGTGCTTGACGTTCCACCAGCGCAGGCCGCCGACGTGACTGTGCGCACCCGGGCCGATCCCCCACCAGTCGTCGCCGCGCCAGTACGCCAAGTTGTGGCGGCAATCGCCGCCCGGACGCGCCCAGTTCGAGACCTCGTACCAATCGAATCCGGCTGCGGTTAGCGCCTCATCGGCGATCAGGTAGCGATCGGCGAGCGCGTCGTCGTCGGGTGCGGCAAGTTCACCGCGGGCGATCCGACGAAACAGCGCAGTGCCGTCTTCGACGATCAGCGAGTATGCGCTGATGTGGTCGGGCTGCCCCGTGATCGCGGCATCGAGCGAGGCACGCCAGTCGTCGTCTGATTCACCCGGCGTGCCGTAGATAAGGTCGAGGTTCACGTGGTCGAAACCGGCAGCCTTCGCCTCGGCAACGCGCTGTTGCGGCGCGCCCGGTGTGTGCCTTCGGTCGAGCACCTGTAACA
>JBOGEK010000462.1:0-7104 GCA_050743645.1 Acidothermaceae bacterium | reverse complement strand
ATGCGCAGCAAAGCAAAGCGACGAGGAACGGACCCCAGCGCAAGAACAGAGACCGAGGCAAGAGCCGGGCCAGGGCAGGCTGGGCAGGCAGGGGACAAAGAGGCCGAGGCACCAATCATCGACCGGTAAAGCAGTAATCAGCCGGCGGCTTCGACCGTGTCGGCGCGGGCCCATTCGTCGACGTCACCGATGTCGCCCGCCGCGGCAGCGCGCCGTCCGAGAATGAAAACGTAGCAAAGGAAGCAGATTTCGACGATCGCCCCGATGGAAATGCGCGCCCACGTGGGCAGCGACGAGGGCGTGACGAACGCCTCGATCACCCCCGACACGAGCAGTACCCCGACCAGGCCGATGGCGACCGCGAAGGCAGAACGCCCCTCTTCGGCGAGTGCGTCGGCGCGGCGGCGAGGTCCGGGATCGATGACGACCCAACCGAGCCGCAATCCTGTTCCGGCAGCGATGAACACCGCGGTTAGTTCGAGCATTCCGTGCGGCAGGATCAGAGCGAAGAACTCGCCAAGTTTGCCGTTAGCAGCAAGCAATCCGCCGTCGGCACCAACGTTGACGGAGTTCTGCCAAAGCAAGAGCAGCGTCGGGATACCCAGAAAAACGCCGAGCGCAAGGCTGCCTGCGGCGATCAGCGCGTTGTGGGTCCAGACGTTGGCGGCGAACGCGGTTGCCGGATGCGCCGAGTAATAGTTCTTGAAGTCGTGATCGACGAGTTGGCGCACGGAGTCTGACGGCACGAGGCTCGAGATGACCTGGGGGTGGGTGTCCATCCAGATACCGATCCCGACCATGACGGCGACATTCACGATCGCCACTGGCACCCACCAGCGTGCACTGCGATAAACCGCCGCCGGAAAGGTGACCGTGAGGTAGCGCGTGATGTCGCTCCACGCCGGATCATGCGAGCCGGTGATGGCGGCGCGGGCGGCAGCAGTCAATGCCGACAGCCGGGAAACCAGCTGAGCGTCGGGGGTGCGCGACTGCACGAGCGACAGGTGCGTCGCTGTGCGCTGGTACAGCTCGACAAGTTCGTCGATCTCGGCTCCACGCAACCGGCTCGGCCGCCCAGCCCGGTTGACGAGCTGCTGCAGGCGCGCCCAGCTGGCCTGATGTGCCGTAACGAAGGCGTCGACGTCCATGAACCGGCAGACTAGGGCACTATGACGGCTGGCGTGGTGACTGGCGAGGCAGTTGCTCTCGATGTGCGTCTCGCGCACTGGCCGTCAAGACTTGTTGGCTTCGTGATCGACGCCACCGTGCAGTTGTTCTTGCTGATCTTCGCCAACCTCGCGCTCGCGCACCTGATGTCGGGCGCCGATGTCGACTCGGCGCTAGCTGTCTCGTTGACAACGCTCGTCGTCATCGTCATCGGCTACCCGGTGGCCTTCGAGACCTTGTGGCGCGGCCGCAGCCTCGGGAAAGCAGCGATGGGGCTGCGCGTCGTGCGCGACGACGGAGCGCCCGAGCGATTCAGACACGCCGTCGCACGAGCAGTTTTGATGCCCTTGGAGTTCTGGGGTCCTGCTCTGCTGACGAGCATCATCAGCCAGCGCTCGAAGCGGATCGGCGACCTGCTTGCGGGCACAATCGTCGTCCAGCAGCGGGTGCCCGGGCGAAGCGGCGGCCCGGCGATCACCATGCCGCCGCCGCTGGCGATGTGGGCGAGCACTCTCGACCTGTCACGGATGTCTGACGAATTAGCCTTGTCGTGCAGGCAATTTCTGGGCCGGCAGTACGAGTTGCACCCAACCGCCCGCGACGCGATGGGAAACCAACTGGTAGCCGCCGTGCAGGCCACGGTGACTCCTCCGCCGCCGCCCGGCACGCCCGGCTGGGCCTACCTCTCCGCGGTTTTGGCCGAGCGACGACGCCGCGAAGAATGGCGCATGCGCGCCGCCACGCAGCCTGCATTCGCGGCGCCGAGGCCGAATTTCCAGCAGCCGCCGCAATATCAGCCTTACGCGCAGCGACCCGCGGCTACTCCGATGCAAGCGCCCGCAGCGCCGCCACCCGCCGCACCTGCGCCCGCAGCGCGGACGCCCGGCGCGCCTGCGCCCGAGCCGCCACCCGGCCCGTTCGCCCCACCGCAATAGGCCGCGGGTTCGGCCACTGGCATCATGCAGGGGTGTTCCGCGTCGCGTTCCTCGAGCCGAAGATCCCACCCAATACCGGCAACGCAATCCGGCTCGTTGCGGCGACCGGTTGCGAACTGCACCTGATCGGGCCGATGGCGTTCGAGTTCACCGACGCGCGCCTGCGCCGAGCCGGACTCGACTACCACCATCTTGCAAGCGTCACGCTGCACGACAACATGGCCGCCGCCTGGCTTGCACTGATGCCTGCGCGCGTTTTCGCTTTCACCGGCCGCGCCAGCATTTCTTTCGCGGACGTCGAATACTCCCCCGGTGACGTGTTGCTTTTCGGCACGGAGACCACGGGCCTACCCGACGAAGTCTTGGACGACGAACGCGTTACCGAGCGGGTGCGGCTGCCGATGTTGCCTGGCCTGCGTTCACTGAACCTGTCGAACGCCGCCGCCATAGCCGTCTACGAAGCCTGGCGGCAAAACGGATTTGCGGGCGGCGACCCGGGCGACCGCCGCAGCGTCGCGGGCCTCATCACCTGAGCTCATCCGGCAGCATCACCTTGAGCGCCGGCAGTCGCACACCTCGATTCGCCGGTTCGTCGACTGTCGAGCATGGGTTGCCGCGCAGCGCTGGGGAGCAACCCATGCTCGACACTCGATGAACGTGCTGCGGTGACTCCACTCGCGAGGGTCAGATGACCGGACCGGGGCCGCTGTCTGGGTCGATGTTGGCGTGTGCACTGACCTCGCGCTCGAACGCGTCAGGATCGTCGGGCGTCAAGAACGGCCGCACCGAG
Organism: Acidothermaceae bacterium; assembly: GCA_050743645.1. Lineage (GTDB taxonomy): Bacteria > Actinomycetota > Actinomycetes > Acidothermales > Acidothermaceae > JBOGEK01. The sequence continues at coordinate 4,212 of JBOGEK010000462.1, read as the reverse complement.
CGCCCCAGATCGAGCACGAAGCCCACACGCTTGCGCGGCCGAGCAGGATCGAGGCCCGCCCAATAGCGGGGATTCGCGGTGCCCCAAATCCGGGCCCGGCCACGAAAAGCGCCCAGCTCGACCCGGCGCACCGAGCGGATCGACGAGTAGCCGATCCGCTTGGTGCCCCACGGAAAGTAGTAGCCGCGTACACGAATACCGTCGCCCGTGGTTTCGATCCAACGGTCTCGATACATCGCGCCTCGCTCCGGCGTCCGGAAGCTAGTAGCGGTAAGCCTCAGACTTGTACGGCCCGGTCACCGGAACGCCAAGGTAGGTGGCCTGCTCAGCGGTCAACTCGGTGAGGCGCACACCGAGAGCCGACAGGTGCAGCCGCGCGACCATCTCGTCGAGATGCTTCGGCAGCACGTACACACCGACCGGATATTCGGCCGTCTTGGTGAATAGTTCGATCTGCGCAAGCACCTGGTTGGTGAACGAGTTGCTCATCACGAAACTCGGGTGACCGGTGGCGTTGCCGAGATTCAGCAGCCGGCCCTCGGAAAGCACGATAATCGCGTGGCCGTCGGCAAAAACCCACTCGTCGACCTGCGGCTTGATGTTCACCTTCGAGATGCCAGCCAGCTTCGCGAGGCCGGCCATGTCGATCTCGTTGTCGAAGTGGCCGATGTTTCCGACGATCGCCTGGTGCTTCATCCGTGCCATCTGGGCGGCCGTGATGACGTTCAGGCAACCCGTTGCGGTAACGAAAATGTCAGCGGTCGACACGACGTCGTCGAGGGTCGCCACCTGGTAACCGTCCATCGCCGCCTGCAGCGCGCAAATCGGGTCGACCTCGGTGACGACGACGCGGGCGCCCTGGCCGCGAAGCGATTCGGCACAACCCTTGCCGACGTCACCGTACCCGCAAACAACGGCAACCTTGCCGCCGATGAGCACGTCGGTGGCACGGTTGATGCCATCGATAAGTGAGTGCCTGCAGCCGTATTTGTTGTCGAACTTGCTCTTGGTGACCGAGTCGTTCACGTTGATCGCCGGGAACAGCAAACTACCCGCCGCAGCCATCTGGTACAGCCGGTGCACGCCGGTCGTGGTCTCTTCGGTGACACCCTTGAGGCCGGACGCAATCGTCGTCCAGCGTTGCGGGTCTTCGGCCAGCGAACGCTGCAGCACTCGCAGCACGACCTCGAATTCTTCCGACTCCGCGGTCGACGGGTCGGGCACCGCGCCGGCCTTCTCGAACTCGACACCCTTGTGCACGAGCAGCGTCGCGTCGCCGCCGTCGTCCAAAATCATGTTCGGACCGTCAGCGTCGGGCCAGGCAAGCACCTGCTCGGTGCACCACCAGTACTCCTCGAGCGTCTCGCCCTTCCAAGCAAAAACCGGCACACCGGACGGCGCATCAGGTGTTCCGTTGGGACCGACGACGATGGCGGCCGCTGCATGGTCTTGGGTCGAGAAAATGTTGCAGCTCGCCCAACGGACGTCAGCACCGAGCGCCACCAAAGTCTCGATGAGCACCGCGGTCTGCACGGTCATATGCAGTGATCCGGTGATACGTGCGCCCGACAACGGCTTCGACTCGCCATGCTGCGCGCGCATTGCCATCAGCCCGGGCATCTCGTGCTCGGCGAGGGTGATCTCCTTACGCCCGAAGGCCGCGAGTCCGAGGTCGGCGACCTTGAAATCGAACGTCATCTGCTTGCTCCTGCCTTGCCCGACCGGCGCGGGTCTGTTCACGGATCTCATCAGCTTGAACCGAAGTCGAGGATACGGTGCCGGCCCTCAAACGCCCGCATCGCCCGACGGCCCGCAAAGGACCTCGGGAGACTGCCGTGATCTTTTCGTTATCTTCGTGTGATCATTCCGTCATATTTCACGCCGGGGCTGGGTAACCGAAGGGCAGATCCCGTCCCGAGCGAAATCGGGTCGGCCGGCACGACAGGAATGGCGGCTTGATGGTCCAGCTACACCCGGCACCGGGCCGGCCGCAATCGGTCGCGGCCGAATCCCACCCGCCGGGCCGCCGGCGCGACGCTCACCAGCCCCGCCAGCCTGAGAACCGGCCTGAGCGCCGGCTCGACGACCGGCCGGAGAACCGGCCGGAGAACCGACTGAGGCTGGTGGCCCTGTGTGCCGGGCTGGTAGTCGCCGAGACCCTCATCCTGTTGCGCCTCCATGCCGGTTCGGCGCTCGCCCTCGCCCCGCAGATCGCGGCGCCGGCGCCGCTGGGCGTGTTCCACGACGAGCGGTGGCTGCTCGTCAACGCCGGTTCGTGGCCGGCCGTCATCGCCGGCGGCGTGCTGCTGGTAGCGCTGCGTGGGGCGCTGACCGGGTTGATGGTCAAATGGGCCTGGCCGAGTTCGGAGCCCACGCCGTCCTGGCGGAAAGCCTTGCTTCGCGGTTGGTCATCGACGGCGGTAGCGGCCGTGCTGCTCAGCCCGTGCGCGAGCTTGCTGGTCGCGTTCGAACTCGCACCCATCTCCGACTTGTGGCTGGCCGCGATTCCGACCGCGCTCGGTATCGCCTTGTTCATGCACCACGCGCCGGTCGACTCCTGGTGGGCCCACCCTCGCCTGCGTTCGGTCGGCTGGATCCTGCTCAGCTTTGTCGAACTGACGGTCGCCGGCGGCCTGCTGGTCGCCGTCCCACGAGCCTGGACGCCGGTTGTCGCCCTAGCCGCGGGCCTGGCCGATGCGTGGGCGTGGCGCGGCGTGATCCGGGCCTTGGCCCGGCCGACTCGGCTGCGCTGGGCTCCCGTCAGCCCGGTGGGCCTGGCAGCCGTCGTGGGGGCCGCGGTGACTTTGGTGACCGCGGCCTCCGCGCCGTCAAGCATGGCGTCGCTGCCGCCGCGCGCGCCGTCCGCGCAGGCGCACGGGTCGGTCGTGACCGCGCAGGCGGCCCAACATTCGCCTGCGACGAGCAAGGCGGTCCTGGTCGTTAGCGGCTACGGCGTGCGGTGGGCCGGACTCGCGCCGAGCCTCGGCGACGGCTACACCACCCACGAGTTCTCCTACCTCGGTACCGACTCGAAGGGCCAGCCACTGCCTTACTCCTCCGCAGCGACCGAGAAGCCACTGCCGGTACTTCTCAAAATGTTTCGCCAGCAGGTCGATGCGCTGGCCCGCCGGTCCGGTGGCCACATCGACATCGTCGGCGAAAGCGAAGGCTCGTTACTCGCCACGATTTACTTGCTCACCACACCGAATCCGCCAGTCGATCACGTCGTGTTGTTGAGCCCGCTCGTTCGTCCGGCCGGTGCTAGCTACCCGCCTCCTAGCAAGGATGGCGCCGGCATCGCCGCCGGATGGGAGTTGCGTGGGATCGCCAGCGCCACGAATTCCCTCACGCCAATGCATGTTTCGGCCGACAGCCCATTCATATCCTCACTCGGCGCACACGCCAATGCGCTACGCCACGTGTTCGGTTGCCCGGTTGCCGGCGTGCAGCAGTTCGCGATCCTGCCGATGGCCGACGCCGTCGGGATACCACCAGGATCGCTGTCGGTCGTCCCGCACGAGACCGTCGTCGCGTTGCACGGAACGCTGCTCGTGAACCCCGCAGTGCGTTACGACATCGCCCAATACCTCAACGGATCAGCAGCTTCGACGACGCACGACAACGGGCTTGCGACGCTGGCGTCAGCTGGTGCCGCGGCCTGGCAAGCGCCCCCGCGCGAGCTGCGTACGGCCCCGCCTACGTCGATAGCGTGCAGCGAATCGACTGCGGCGCTGCGGTCGTGGCTGGGCTGAGGTTTTCTTACCCGGTCGCGGTATCGGGGTCGGCACCCGTCTGGGGGACGTCGCGAAAGAGGTCTGGCTCGAGGTAAATCACCGTCTGCATCGCGACCGCCGCCCGCACCCGGCGCTCGGCGGCGTCGATCCCGCGCGCCACCGTCGCAGCCGAGTCGTCGTGGTCGACGGCGATTTTTGCGGCCACCAAAAGCTCGTCGGGGCTCAGGTGCAGCGTGCGCAGGTGGATCACCCGCACGACTTCGGGCCCGGCGAGCAACGCATCGCTAATCGCCTTTTCAACGTCGACAGTCGCCGATTCGCCGATCAGCAGGCTCTTCGTCTCGATCGCCAACGTGACCGCGACGGCCACGAGCAGTACCCCGATCGCCAGGGTTCCGATGCCGTCCCACCGACCGTTTCCGGTGAGCGCAGCCAACCCGACCCCGATGAGCGCGAATAGCAACCCGAATAGCGCCGC
>JBOGEK010000461.1:0-4394 GCA_050743645.1 Acidothermaceae bacterium | reverse complement strand
ATTCCGAACTGACCGATCGTCCGTCGAAAGGACCGAGAATGAGCGACGACCGCACGTTCGTCATCGTCGGAGCCAGCCTTGCCGGCGCACGGGCAGCTGCCGCACTGCGTGACGGCGGCTTCGAAGGCCGCGTGGTTTTGATCGGCGCAGAAACCGAGCGCCCCTACGAGCGCCCGCCGCTGTCGAAGGGTTATCTCATCGGCAAAGAGAGCGCCGAAAAGGCTTACGTACACGCAGAGAACTTCTACGCCGAGAATTCGATCGACCTCCGGCTCGGAGTTCGCGTGAACGCCATCGACCGCGACGCGCATGACGTCGAACTCGAGGACGGCGAACGGCTGCACTACGACAAGCTCTTACTCACCACCGGGTCTTCGGTCGTGCGGCTCAAGATAGAGGGCGGCGACCTACCCGGCATCAACTATCTGCGCACGTTCGCCGACAGCACCGCATTGAAGCAAGCTTTGTCGGACGGCGGCCAGGTGGCCATCGTCGGCGGTGGCTGGATCGGGCTCGAAGTTGCCTCTGCCGCAAGGCATTACGGCGCGAGCGTCGTCCTTGTTGAACCGCAGGATCAACCACTGCTGGCAGTGCTCGGCCCCGAGCTTGGCGAGTTTTATGCGCAGGTGCACCGCGACCACGGCGTCGACCTTCGGCTCGGCCTCGGTGTGTCGAAGTTCAACGGTGAGGGCCAAGCGGTGACGGGCGTGGCCACCAGCGATGGTCGCGACGTGCCGGCCGACATTGTTGTCGTCGGCGTCGGCATCAGGCCGAACGTCGAACTCGCGAAGGACGCCGGGCTGCTCGTCGACGACGGGATCGTGGTCGACGAATACCTGCGGACCACCGACCCCGACATCTTCGCCGCGGGCGACGTCGCCAACGCGCACAATCCCCAGTTCGGCAGGCACATTCGGGTGCAGCACTGGTCGAATGCGAACGACCAAGGGCCGGCCGCCGCACGGTCGATGCTTGGCTTCGACGAGCCGTACTCGAAGGTCCCGTATTTCTTCTCCGACCAGTACGACGTCGGCATGGAGTACTCCGGACTTGCCCGCCCAGGTGAGTACGACGAGGTGATCTATCGAGGCGACGTCAGCAGCAGGGAGTTCTGCGCGTTCTGGCTGGCAACTGGCAGGGTGATAGCCGGTATGAACGTGAACGTGTGGGATGTGCACTCGGGCATCCGCGAACTCATCAAGTCGGGTGCAAAAGTCGAGACGACACGGCTCGCCGATCCGGCGGTTCCGCTGGCCGACGCCGTCGCGTGAGCACTGAGTCCCGCGACGACGTGCGCGTCGAACTTTGTGAACCAGCACGCCTCCATGCCTTGCGTTTAAGGGTTTTGCGCCCTGGCCAGCCGCCGAGCAGTGTCGACCACGAGCACGACTACTGGCCCGACACCTTTCACGTGGGGGCGTTCGATCCCGAGGGCATCGCGGTCGCGTGCGCCACGTTTTATCCGGAGCCCAGCCCTGACGGGCGCACCGGCTGGCGGTTACGTGCCATGGCAACGTCACCCGAGGTGCGCGGAAAAGGCTATGGGGCAACGGTTTTGCGGTTCGGCATCGACGAAATCCGGGTGCGCGGGGGCGACCTGCTGTGGTGCAATGCCCGCTCGGGCGCGGTCTGGTTCTATGAGCGATTGGGCTTTCGAACCGTAAGCGACGAGTTCGAGATCGCCCCGATCGGCCCGCACTACGTGATGGAGTACGAACTATGACGGTCGACGTGCAGTGACCGAGGTCTTGAGGTTCGCCGCGTTCACCGAAGATCCCTCGGGTGGTAATCCGGCCGGCATCGTGCTCGACGCGTCGGGCCTTGACGCCGATCAGATGCAGGCGATCGCTGTCGAGGTCGGCTACTCCGAGACAGCGTTTCTCGTCGCCGCTGGTGATCGCAGTTACGACGTTCGGTACTTTGCGCCGTCCGCCGAAGTGTCGTTTTGCGGGCACGCGACGATCGCAACCGGTGTCGCGCTGGCCGAACGTCACGGCGCTGGGCGTTTTCTCTTGCATTCCAAGGTAGGTGACGTTCCGCTCGACGTCGAGGTCGACGACCGCGGGCGGCCCCGCGCGGTCCTCACGAGTGTCGAGCCCGCGCTGCGCGCCCTACCTGACGACGACCTCGCGGCGTTGCTTAGAGCGTTGCGGTGGTCGCCATCCGACCTCGACCCGCGGCTGCCGGTGCGCGTCGCCTACGCAGGTGCTTGGCATCCAGTGATCGCCGTGATGAGTCGCGCACGGCTGGCAGACCTCAGCTACGACTTCGATGCGCTGCAGCAACTGATGAGCGCGTGGGGCTGGACAACGATCCAGCTGATCTGGCGCGAGACGCCGACCCTGTTTCACGCGCGCGATCCCTTCGCGGTCGGGGGAGTGGTCGAAGATCCGGCGACCGGCGCCGCAGCCGCCGCGCTGGGTCACTACCTGCGCGAGTTGCGCCTCGTCGACCTGCCTGCGCGGATCACCGTGCGGCAGGGCGACGACATGGGCCGACCCAGCGTCCTCATCGTCGATGTCGACGGCACCGACCCGCGGATCAAGGTGAGCGGCCATGCCGTCCACATGAACGCGCCGATCGCTTCGCCGCGGCCGGCGTCCGGCCCCTAGACTCGGGCGCGTGGCCGGCCGGATTCCTGACAGTGACATCGCGCGGGTGCGAGAGCTGTCGCCGATCGCCGACGTCATCGGTGAGCACGTCACGTTGAAGAGTGCGGGCGGCGGCTCGCTCAAGGGTCTGTGCCCGTTCCACGACGAGCGCTCGCCGTCGTTCAACGTGACACCCGCGCGCGGCTTTTGGCACTGCTTCGGCTGTGGCGAGGGCGGCGACGTCATCAGCTTCGTGCAGAAGATCGACCAGCTGTCGTTCAGCGAAGCCGTCGAGCATTTGGCCGGTCGAGCCAACTACGAGTTGCACTATGAGCAGGGCGGATCATCGCCGCGTAATCAGCAAGGCCAGCGCGCGCGCCTGGTCGAAGCACACCGGCTCGCCGCCGAGTATTTCGCTGAACACCTGACCGGTTCAGAAGCCGTGATCGGACGACGATTCCTCGACGAACGTGGCTTCGACGCTGCAGCGGCCGCCCACTTCGGCGTCGGATACGCACCGGCAGGTTGGGAGAACCTGGTCAAGCACCTGCGGGCCAAGGGTTTTTCGGACGACGAACTCGCGACGAGCGGGTTGGCGAGTCGCGGCCAACGTGGCGTGATCGACCGGTTCAGGGGTCGCCTCGTGTGGCCGATTCGCGACGTCACCGGCGACGTCGTCGGCTTCGGCGCCCGCAAGCTTCGCGACGACGACGACGGCCCGAAGTACCTCAACACTCCGGAAACGCCGCTGTATAAGAAAAGTCAGGTGCTGTACGGCATCGACCTCGCCAAGCGCGACATGGCGAAAGCTCGGCAGGCCGTCGTCGTCGAGGGCTATACCGACGTCATGGCCTGCCATCTTGCGGGTGTGACGACGGCGGTGGCGACGTGCGGCACGGCGTTCGGCGAAGACCACGTGCGAATCTTGCGGCGGTTGCTGCTCGACACCGCCGAATACGCCGGTGAGGTGATCTTCACCTTCGACGGCGATGCGGCCGGCCAGAAGGCAGCGCTGCGCGCATTCGAGACCGACCAGAAGTTCGTCACGCACACCTTCGTCGCGATCAGCCCCGACAACATGGATCCGTGCGAACTGCGTATCGCGCGCGGTGACGCCGCGGTTCGCGACCTGGTCGCACGGCGCCAACCACTGTTCGAATTCGCCGTGCGCAGCGTGCTTTCGGGCTTTGACCTCGAAATTCCCGAGGGGCGCGTCACGGCGCTCGAACGCACGATGCCACTTGTCGCGCGTATCAAGGACTCGTCACTGCGCGACGAGTACGCGCGTCGGCTCGCGGGCTGGGTCGGGGCGCCCGACGAACTCGCGGTGCTCGACCGGGTGCGCAAGATCGCTGCGCCAGCAGGTAACCAGCAATCACGCCGAGCATCGGCTGCGGTCGATCGTCCCGACCCGCGCGATCCCACGTTGCAAGTCGAACGTGAGGCGTTGAAGCTGGCGATGCAACGACCGGCGCTGCTCGGCCCGGCGTTCGACGCGCTCGACCCGCTCGCGTTCACTGCGCCGGCCTACGGCGAAGTGCGTGACGCCATTGCAAAAGCCGGTGGCACTGGCTCGACAGCAGGCGGTGACGCTTGGGTGAACGCCGTCGTCGAAGGAGCAGTCGACGACCGCGTGCGCAACCTGCTCACCGAACTCGTTGTCGAACCGCTTCTTGTCACCGGCGAGCCAGATATGCGTTACGCCGCCGCACAATTAGCCCGATTGCGCGTCCGAGCCGTCGATCGGCTGATAGCAGAACTCAAGTCTCGGCTGCAGCGCGTTAACCCGATTGAGCAAAGCGC
>JBOGEK010000460.1:0-2346 GCA_050743645.1 Acidothermaceae bacterium | reverse complement strand
GTCTTGCTGCACAGCGCGACTGCGGCGATGGCTGTGCCCGCAGTGGTGCGGTTGACGAGGTTCGTCAAAATCCCCTACCGCACAGTGATTCCGCTGACCCGCCGTGGCGTGTTCTTGCGTGACGGCGGTCGTTGTGTCTACTGCGAGGCGCCCGCGACGAGCCTTGACCACGTTGTCCCGCGAAGCCGCGGTGGCGGGCACAGCTGGGACAACGTTGTCTCATGTTGCCGGCGCTGCAATCACGTGAAGGCCGACCGCACAGTGGCCGAACTCGGCTGGCGGCTGCACCGCCCACCGCGGGCGCCCAGTGGCGTCGCCTGGCGCATCCTAGGCACCGGCCGCAGTGATCCTCGCTGGATTCCTTACCTCGACGGGGAGTCGTTCGGGCAGGCGATCGACCAATCGGCGACGGCCTGATCCGCCCCAGCGCAAACGCGTAGGGTCAGCTCTCATGAGGGGCGAGCGCTGCACGCGGGGGAGTCTCGATGACGGCTGATTCCCAACCTGAGCCTGATCCCGGGCTCGACCCCAGGCTTGCCGAGCTGGCCGCGTTGCACGGCGTCGCCACGACTTTCGGTAACTGGCGTGGCGGGGCGGCACAGGCGTCGTCGTCCGCCATTCGTCAGGTGCTGTCGGCGCTCGGGGTCGAGGCAGCCGATTCGTCGGCGGTCGAGGTCGCCCTGGTCGATGCCCGATCCGCGGCGTGGCGGCGGATGCTGCCGCGCTACGTCGTGGCTCGGGGTGGTCACCCGTGCCAGGTCGCGATGCACGTGCCGCACGGCGACCCGGCCGCGATGGCCATCCGATTGGCAGACGGCAGCGAGCGCGAGCTCCGCCAACTCATGGTCTGGGTTGAGCCGCGCGACATCGATGGCGCGCTGGTGGGCGAGGCGACGTTTGAGATACCGGACGACGTCGGCCTGGGTTATCACTTCCTGCAGGCGACATCTGGTGACCGGAGCGCCGAGTGCCAGCTGATCGTGGTGCCTGACCGGATTCCGGTGCCGCCGCGGCGTGAGTGGGGCCTCACGTTGCAGCTCTACCAGGTGCGGTCGCAGCACTCGTGGGCGATGGGTGATCTGCACGATCTCGGCGAACTCGCCGCGTGGAGTGGCTCAGAGTTGGGTGCCGGCTTCTTACTGGTGAACCCATTGCACGCGGCCGAGCCGACGCCGCCGATGCAGCCCTCGCCGTACTTTCCGGCCAGCCGCCAGTTCCTGAATCCGGTCTACCTTCGCGTGGAAGACGTACCAGAGGTCGCCGCATTGCCGAAGTCGGTCGTTGAGGCTGCCTCGGCGCCGCTGCGCGCGCTGAATGGCGTCGACGCGGCGATCGAGCGGGATCGGGTCTGGTCGGCGAAGCGGCGGGTGCTCGAAGACGCCTTTGCGGTTCGGCGCGACCCGGCGCGCCAGGCGGCCTTCGCGGAGTTTGCCGACGCGGCCGGCGAGCCACTCGTGGCATTCGCGACCTGGTGCGCGCTTGCCGACCGTTATGGCTTGCCGTGGCGCGAGTGGCCCGAAGCGTTGCAAGACTCGGGCAGTGACGATGTCGCAGATTTTCGCGCGAAGGAACGCGAACTCGTCGACTTCCATTGCTGGTTGCAATGGCTTTCCGCCAGCCAACTCGACGACGTCCAACACGCTGCACGCGCCGCTGGCATGGCGATTGGCGTGATCCACGACCTCGCGGTTGGGGTGAACCCCGACGGTGCCGATGCGTGGGCGTCGCGCGACCTGCTGGCCGACGGCGTCTCACTCGGTGCGCCAGCCGACATGTACAACCAGCAGGGCCAATGCTGGAGCCTGCCAGTGTGGCGGCCCGACGCGTTGGCCGACGCCGGATTCGGGCCGTTCCGCGATCTGGTGAGAGCGTCCTTGGCGCGCGGCGGCGGGTTGCGGATCGACCACGTGATCGGGCTGTTCCGGCAATGGTGGGTGGCCGACGGCGCAAACGCGGCCGACGGCACCTACGTCCGACTCGACCACGAAGCGATGGTCGGCATCTTGTTGCTCGAAGCCCATCGCGCAGGATCGGTGATCGTCGGCGAAGACCTCGGCAACGTCGAACCCTGGGTGCGCGACTACCTGCGTGAGCGTGGCGTGCTCGGCACCTCGATCTTGTGGTTCGAGCACGACGACGCCGGGCGACCGCGTCCGCCCGAACAGTGGCACGAACGCTGCCTTGCGACCGTGACAACGCATGACCTGCCGCCGACGGCTGGTTACCTGACCGGGCGACACGTCAAGATCCGCTCCGAACTCGGGTTACTCGAACGCTCCGCAGCCGAAGAGCTCGCCGCCGACGAGCGCGACCGGCTCGCCTGGTTGCGTTCGCTCGCCTCAGAAG
>JBOGEK010000459.1:0-6426 GCA_050743645.1 Acidothermaceae bacterium | reverse complement strand
GTCCGAGGCCCATGATTTCGGGCGACAGCGCGGAAACTCCTGTCGAGATGATCCGGGCCAGCGGCGTTATGCCGAGCTCGCGAGCGCGCACATCAGACATGACGATCACGGCGGCCGCACCGTCGTTCAACGGACAGCAGTTGCCGGCGGTCACAGTGCCGTCAGGCCGGAAAACAGGCTGCAGCGTCGACAGTTTCTCGACGGTGGTACCGGCACGTGGTCCGTCGTCCGCATCGATCGTGCGACCGTCAGGCAGGACGACGGGGGTGATCTCGCGCTGCCAAAACCCTGCAGCTAAAGCCTTTTCGACCAAGTTCTGCGAACGGCAACCGAACTCGTCTTGCATCTCGCGGGTGATGCCGCGGACCTGCGCCACGTTCTCGGCGGTCTGACCCATCGCGATGTAGACGTCGGGCAACTGCCCTTGTCGGCGTGGATCGTGCCACGTCTCGGCGCCGCCTTCAGCGCGCGAAGCGGTGCGGGCACGGGCCTCGTCGAACAGCGGATTACGGGTGTCGGGATGGTCGTCGGAGCTACCGCGCGGAAACCCGCTCACGCATTCGACGCCGGCGCTGACGAACACATCGCCCTCGCCTGCCTTGATCGCATGAAAGGCCATTCGCGTGGTCTGCAGCGAAGACGCGCAATACCGAGTGACGGTCGTGCCGGGCAACCAATCGAAGCCAAGCCGGACGGCGACCACGCGGGCCATGTTGAACCCTTGCTCGCCGCCGGGCAGGCCGCAGCCAAGCATCAAATCGTCGATGTCGCGCGGGTTCAGCTGAGGCACCTTCGCCAGCGCGGCGCCGACGATCGTGGTGGCGAGGTCGTCCGAGCGCAGGGTGGCGAGTGAGCCCTTGTGTGCGCGGCCGATCGGCGAACGGGCGGTCGCGACGATGACCGCCTCAGGCATCTGCGTCTCTCATCGTCTGCAGCCTAACTCGCCGGGCGCATGACTCGATGAGCTCGACCGTTGACAAGAGGCACGTCGAAAGAATACTTTCGAAACATGTCTTTCGATCCTGCCCAACACGTCACAGACCCTCGGGGGCTGCGCGCGGTCGCGCACCCGATCCGGCTGTCGTTGTTGGAGTTGCTGGCCTACGAAGGCCCCTTGACCGCCACCGAAGCAGGCCAACGACTCGGCGAGAGTCCAGCCTCGTGCTCGTTTCATCTGCGTCAGCTTGCGCGCTACGGGTTCATCGAAGAAGCCGGTGGCGGGACGGGCCGGCAACGGCCGTGGCGAGCGGTGCGAGGTGCCGCGTTCACGCCGTCCGAGAGCGATCCGGCAGCGGCGCAGGCGGGAGCGGCGTTGACCGAACTGGTCGAGGAACGGTGGCGTCAGCTCGTGCAGAGATGGAACGCAACGTCGCACAGTTACTCCGTCGAATGGCAAGACTCCGCGGTCGCAACGTATCGCCCGATGTTCATGACGGCGCAGGAGTTGAAGGCCGTCGGAGAAGCGATCGACGCCCTGTTCGAGCCCTACCGCGGTCGCATGAACGGCACCGCGACGCGGCCCGCCGACGGACTTCCGATCGCCTTCGTCGCTTATGGCTTCCCGGTCGCGCCGCCCGCGGTCGACGACCCCCGTAAAGCATCGAAAAAGCGCGCAGCAGTGCGCCAACCTCGGCGGCCGAAGTCGTCATGAAACACATACTCAAGCACGACGACGTGCGCCGGTTGATCCTCGCGACCGCATTGTCGGCACTCGGCGACAGCGCGTTGTGGCTCGCCCTCGGCATCTGGGTCAAGCAACTCACGGGCAGTAACGCGGCTGCTGGCATGGTGTTCTTCACGTTTCTGCTGCCCTCGGTGTTCGCCCCGCTTGCCGGTCTGGTTGTCGATCGCCTGGCAAAGCGCACCGTCCTGCGCTTCGCCAACGCGGGCACGCTCGTCTTGGTGTGCGGATTGTTCTTCGTGCACGGCGCTGCCGCGGTCTGGCTCATCTATCTCGTGGTTCTGGGGCAGGGTGCGGCGAACACGTTCCTAGGCTCAGCGTCGTCCGCGCTATTGCCGACCTTGCTGGCCGAGAGCGAATTGGCCGCTGCCAACGGAGTTCGGCAAAGCGCCAACGAACTCATGCGATTGATTGCCCCGCTCGTCGGCGCCGGGCTTTTCGGGCTGGTCGGACCAAGAGCGGTCGTCGCCGCTTTGATGTGCACCTACGGACTCGCGGCGGTGATGTTCTTGCGCCTCCGTGCAGAAGGTCGAGCCGGCGAACGTGTACCGCAGCGGTGGCGCGCCGAACTGTCCGCTGGCGTCGCGCATATCTGGAAGACCGCAATCTTGCGGCAACTGCTCGGTTCGGTCGCCGTGTCGCTGTTGGTGGCGGGCTTCTTCGAAACAATCGACTTCGCGCTCGTCTCGCAAGGCCTACACCGGAGCCCCTCGTTCGTGGGTGTGTTGTTCATGGCGCAGGGCGTCACGGCCGTGCCCGGTGGCCTGACAGCTGGCGCCGCCGTACGCCGATTCGGTGAGACGAAGGCTGCGGCGATCGGCATGGCGCTGGTCGCCGTCGGCTCGGCGCTGTGCGTCGATGCCCAGTTGGTTGTCATCGTGACCGGTATCGCGATTCTCGGTTTCGGTGTGCCGTGGCTCGTGGTCGCGCTGTTCACCGCGGTACAGCGCTGCACGCCGATGCCCTTGCAGGGACGCGTTTTCTCGGCAACCGACACGATGACTTCGACACCGCAGACCATGTCGATCGCTCTGGGCGCCTCGTTGTCGACTCTGGTGCCGTACCGGATTTTGCTGTGCATCGTCGCAGCGGTCATCGCCGGTTGCTCGGCTTACCTTGCGACCCGGCCGCAGCGCGATATCCGCGGCGGTGACGGGCTGAGCACGTCGCCAGACGCCGCCGAGGCTGCGGCGCGGGCAGTCGCAATGCAGCAGGGCTAGGCTCGGCTTTCGTGGACGTTTACGACAGCCTTCTCGATCTCATCGGCAACACTCCGCTGGTGCGCCTTTCGCGCGTCGCGACGTCGGGAGGCGCCCAGTTGCTGGCGAAGGTCGAGCAGCTGAACCCGGGCGGCTCGGTGAAGGATCGCATCGCCGTCCGCATGATCGAAACCGCCGAGCGTACCGGTGCGTTGAAGCCCGGTGGCACGATCGTCGAGCCGACGTCAGGCAACACCGGTGTCGGTCTTGCCATCGTTGCGGCGCGCAAGGGATACCGCTGCGTCTTCGTGATGCCCGACAAGATGAGCGCGGAGAAAATCAACGTGCTCAAGGGTTACGGCGCCGAGGTTGTCGTGTGCCCGACCGCCGTTGCGCCCGAGCACCCCGAGTCGTATTACTCGGTCTCCGACCGGTTGGCGAAGGAGCTCGACGGCGCCTGGAAACCCGACCAGTACAGCAATCCCGACAACCCGCGTTCGCATTACGAAACCACGGGTCCGGAGTTGTGGCGGCAAACAGACGGCACCATCACGTGCTTCGTTGCGGGCATCGGCACCGGCGGCACGATCAGCGGAACGGGGCGCTACCTCAAAGAAGTCTCCGACGGTCGCGTGCGCATCGTCGGCGCCGACCCAGAAGGCTCGGTGTATTCGGGCGGAAGTGGACGGCCCTACCTGATCGAAGGTGTCGGCGAGGACTTCTGGCCCACGACGTATGACCGCACGATCTGCGATGACATCATTCCGGTCTCAGACAAGGAAGCGTTCCTCATGACGCGACGTCTCGCTCGCGAAGAGGGCATCTTGGTCGGCGGATCGAGCGGCATGGCAGTCGTAGCTGCTGCACAGGTCGCCGCCAAGATGAGGCCGGACGACATCGTCGTGGTGCTGCTTCCCGATTCCGGCCGGGGCTACCTGTCGAAGATCTTCAACGACGAATGGATGGCCGACTACGGATTCCTCTCGGCGAAGCACGACATCACGGTCTCAGATGTGCTGAAGCGTAAAGGAAACCGGCTGCCCGAGATGGTTCACCTGCATCCCACCGAAACCGTGCGCGAGGCGATCGACGTGTTGCGCGAATACGCGGTTTCGCAGGTACCGGTCGTGCGAGCCGAGCCACCGGTGATGAGCGCCGAGATCGTGGGCTCGGTGGTCGAGCGAGACCTGCTCGACGCGCTGTTCTCGGGCCACGCGCAACTCTCCGATGCCCTCGACAAGCACATGTCCGCACCGCTGCCGACGATCGGCGGTGGCGAACCGGTGTCGGCGGCGATGACCGCGCTCGAACATTCAGGCGCGGCGGTCGTCCTGATTGATGGCAAGCCCACCGGCGTGGTCACTCGTCAAGATCTGCTGGGTTTTCTCGCTCATTAATTGCCTTGCCAAGCGGCAGTCGCACTCGAAACGTCGAGCCGATCCCTTCCGCCGTTTCGAGTTCGACCGTGCCGCCATGGGCGTCTACCAACGCCGCCACGATCGATAGGCCGAGCCCGCTTCCGCCGTTGGCTCGGCTGCGCGACGTTTCCACCCGATAGAAACGTTCGAACACCCGCGCGGCGTCGGAAGCGGCCATGCCCGGCCCGGTGTCGCTGACCTCGACCACCGCGGTCGGCTCAGGAGCTCTTTCGACACGCAGTTGGACAACGATAGACGCGCTGTCGGGGGTGTGTGTCAGCGCATTGCTGGTCAGGTTGGCGAGGACCTGCCGCAGCTTTTGCTCATCACCGATGACGAGCGTCGGCTCGTCGGCGTCAGCGTCAGCGTCGGCGTCGGCGTCGAGTTGGAGGTCGATCGATCGAGCCGGTGCGACTGCGCGTGCGTCGATAACGACGTCGTGCACGACCTTGCTGAGGTCGACCGCGTCGTGTGCGAGCGGTCGTTGCTGATCGAGGCGCGCGAGCAAAAGCAGTTCGTCGACGAGCAGGCTCATGCGTGCGGATTCCGCTTCGATGCGGTGCATCATCTGGTCGACGTCGGCGCTTTGCTTCGCCCCGCCAATTCGGTAGAGCTCGGCGAAACCGCGCACCGACGTAAGTGGCGTGCGTAGTTCGTGCCCTGCGTCGGTGACGAAGCGGCGCATTCGTGCCTCCGATGTTCTCGCCTGCTGCTCGGAGGTTTCTCGCGCTCGGAAAGCCGATTCGATCTGACCGAGCATCTTGTTCAAAGCCAGTGAAAGCCGGCCGACCTCGGTGCGCGGATCGCTGACGGCAACACGCTGGGTGAGGTCGCCCTCGGCAATCGCTTCCGCTGTCAGTTCGACGTCGACGAGCGGTCGTAAGCTACGCCGCACTGCGAGATATCCCATGCCTGCAAGCACAATCAGCACTACTGCGCCGATCGTCAGCTCAAAGAGTGAGAGCGTGTGCAGCGTGTTGTCGACGTCCGACAAGGGGACTGCAACGGCGACGGTCTGCGTGCCCCCGGGCAGCGCCGACATCACCACGCGCCATTGTCCGCTTCCGACGCGGGCGGGCACGCTGAACGGTGCGCCGGCGCGGGTATCCACTTGCGCGACGCTCATCGCGGGGATTGCGGGTGCCGCATTGCAGTGGACGAGAAAGTTGCTCGCTTGCCCCGTCGGCGCACCGCTCGCATCGCCGATTTGCACGAAATACTCGCTGGGCAACAGCGGATGGGAGGCAGTGCTTTCGTCGTCCGTCGACGTCGGTTGCGTGCCGCAGGAGTCGGCGGGGGCGTCGTCGGGATCGGGCGACTTGTGTTCGAAATCGGGCCCGTTGGGGCCATCGTGCGCGGCCTGCGCGCTGATCTGCGCAGCCGCGACCTTCAGTTGGCCGTCGACACGGTTCATCAAGTAGTGCCGCATCGCCGTGCTCGCTGCGATCCCGGTCAACACCAGCGCGATGGTGACGAGCGACGTCATCACCAGAACGAGCTTGACCCGTAACGGCAGTTGCCGCAGTCGCTTCATCTCTTCGCGACTCGAAGGGCGTAGCCGACACCACGCAACGTGTGCAGCAATCGGGGTTGGGTGGTGTCGACCTTGCGGCGTAGATGAGAGACGTACGACTCGACGATGTTGACGTCGCCTCGAAACTCGTACGGCCAGACGTGATCGAGAATCTGCGTCTTCGACAACACCTTGCCAGGGTTGCGCATGAAATAGCGCAACACCTTGAACTCGGTCGTCGACAGTTCTACCGCCTGGCCGGCTTTGTGTACTTCGTAGGTATCTTCGTCGAGCGTCAGGTCACCGATCGTCAGCAGCGCGTTCCCGGCATCCGATGTTGGTCTGGTGCGGCGCAAGATGCTGCGGATACGTGCGACGACCTCTTCGAGGCTGAACGGTTTCGTGACGTAGTCGTCGCCACCGACCGTGAGACCGGTGAGCTTGTCGTCGTCGCTGTCGCGTGCGCTCAAGAACAAAACTGGCGGCCGATGATCTGCGCGAGCGCGGAGCCGTCGGGCGACCTCGAAACCGTCGATGCCAGGCATCATCACGTCGAGCAGCACGAGATCTGGGTCGAAGGTGCGCGCGATCGTCAACGCTGCGTAGCCGTCTGGC
>JBOGEK010000458.1:0-14221 GCA_050743645.1 Acidothermaceae bacterium | reverse complement strand
ACCCGCAGCCCCGGACCGCAGCCCCGGACCGCAGCCCCGGACCGCAGCCCCGGACCGCAGCCCCGGACCGCAGCCCGGACCGCAGCCCGGACCGCAGCGGCAGGTCAGCCGCCGATGTATGACATTTCGACTCGCGTCCGATGCTGATCACCGGTGTGCGAGGCCCGCACTTCGGAGTAACGGTCGGCCCGGTTGCTCCACAACGAAGCGACGGCAGCATCGAGGTCGCGGGGGAGACTTTCGTCGTCCGCGCCACTTCGGACGACGGCCCGCAGGTCGTGGCCGCGCGAGGCGAACAGGCAGGTGTAGACCTCGCCGATGGCGCTCAGTCGAGCACGCGTGCAGTCGCCGCAAAACGGCTGGCTGATCGACGAGATGACGCCGATTTCGCCGGCGCCGTCGAGATAGCGGTAACGGTTCGCGACCTCGCCCCGGTAGTTCGGGTCGGCGGGTTCGAGCGGCCAGCGGGCGGCGATCCGGGCGACCACTTCAGCAGACGGGACGACGTCGTCGAGTCGCCAGCCGTTGGTGTCTCCGACGTCCATGTATTCGATGAAGCGCGCGATGTAGCCGCCCGTGCGGGCGAACTCAGCGATCCGCTCGATGTCGTCGTCGGTCGAGCCGCGGCGCACCACGGTGTTCAGCTTGAGCGGTGCGAATCCCGCGTCGGCGGCTGCGGCGATGCCGTCGAGCACCGCGCCGAGTGTGATCTCGGTGTCGGCGACCCGCGCGAACACCCCAGGATCGAGGCTGTCGAGACTGACTGTGATGCGGTTCAGACCGGCCGCGCGCAACTTCTCGACGTGTCGGGCGAGCAGCGAGCCGTTCGTGGTCAGCGCGATGTCGTCGACCCCGGGAACGGCCGCGATCATCGCCACCAGGTCGGGGAGTCCGGCACGCAGTAAAGGTTCGCCACCGGTAAGTCGGATCTTGCGTACACCGGCCCGCGCGAACGCTGCGACGACGAGCGTGATCTCTTCGAAGCTCAGCAGTTCGTTTCGCGGCGCGAACGCGAAGCCGGGCCCGAAAACCTCGCGCGGCATGCAATAACGGCAGCGCATATTGCACCGGTCGGTCACCGATACGCGCAGGTCGTGGAGTCGGCGCCCGCGCAGGTCGATCGGCTGGGCGTTCGCAGCGTCGGTTGGTGTCATGCGAGGTGCCCGGTGCTGATCTGGGTGGCGACGTCAGGCATGCCGAAGTCGTTGTCGTCGCCTGGCCGCACGCCGTCGTGTCGCCGGGCCTCGGGATGCTCGGCGACCCACGCGTCGCTCACGGCGCGGGCGACCGCCTGGTGCAACCTGGCCTGGAACATCGTCGGGATGACGACGCCAAGGCTGCGCTGCTCGTCGGTGACGATGTCAGCAATGGCTTTGGTGGCAGCCTGCTTCATGGCCAGCGTCACCTTCGACGCGCGCACGTCGAGTGCCCCGCGGAAAAACCCGGGAAAGCACAGCGCGTTGTTGATCTGATTCGGCATGTCGGAGCGTCCGGTGGCCAGCAGCGCGTCGGAGCGCACCTCACTGGGCAGCAGCTCGGGCTCGGGGTTCGACAGCGCGAACACGATCGGCCGCTCTGCCATCGCCTCCAACAACTCGGGGTCGACTGAGCCGCGGCGCGCGGTTCCGATGAACACGTCGGCATCACGAAGCGCCGCTGCGATATCGGTGACGCCTCGCGGATTCGATCGCTGGGCGAGCATCCGGTGGTGCGGCAGGCAGCCGGGTTTGTCGTTGAGCACGCCGTCGCGGTCGAAGATGACGAGGTCGTCGACGCCGGCGTCGAGCAGCGCCGTGCTGATCGCGCTACCAGCGGCGCCGCAGCCGACGAGCACGACCCGCACGTCGGGAAATCGTCGGCCGCTGATCCGGCAGGCGTTCAGCAGCGCCGCCGAGACGACCACGGCGGTGCCGTGCTGGTCGTCGTGGAACACCGGGACGTCGAGTTGGCGCTGCAGCTCGGTCTCTACTTGAAAGCAGGACGGCGCTGCGATGTCTTCGAGGTTGATGCCGCCGAAGCCCGGCGCGATCGCGAGGGTGGCGTCGATAACTGCCTGCGGGCCCTTCGCGGCAAGGCAAAGCGGGTAGGCGTTGACACCTCCGAACTCCTTGAAGATCAGCGATTTGCCTTCCATCACAGGCAACGCTCCGAGTGGACCGATGTCACCGAGCCCGAGCACCGCGGTGCCGTCGGTGACGATCGCCACCGACGTCCCCTTCGCGGTCAAAGTCCACGCCGACTCCGGTCTCGCGGCGATCGCGCTCGCGACCCGACCGACCCCGGGCGTGTAAGCCATCGTCATGTCCTGCCGGGTGCGCAGCGGGGTGCGCGCGGTGACTTCGATCTTGCCGCCGAGGTGGTACAGGAAGGTCGGGTCGGACGTGTGTCGCACGTGCGCACCCGTTTGCGCCTCCACGGCGGCAGCGACCTGCTGCACGTGGCGCTCGTCGAGCGCCAGCAAGGTGAGGTCGACGGTCGCTCCGGCGGTTGTCACGTCGACGAGGTCCATGCCGGTGACCACGCCACGGGCGGAGCTGACGACCTCGGCGAGGCGGGGGAGCAACGTCGGGTCGTGCGGAGCCATCACACGCATGGTTACGGTGTAGCCGGCGCCCGAGGGTCGACCCTGTGACGAATCGCTCTGCGCAGATCCAGCAGCTCTAGCAGCTTCGGTCATACCTCATCATCGCGCAGCGCGGCGATGACACAACCGGTTGGCCGCGTGGTGTCGATCACCATCAGAAATATTTGCGAGTTGCCTGTAATACCTCGACGATCCTGGACATCTCTTGGGCGTGGGTAGCGACACAGACGATCCGGGGCGGCGTTCCGCTGTGGACGCGGAGCGGCACGCCGCCCTGTATCGCCGCCACGTGCGCGTGGTCTACAACTACGCGTGGCGCCGGGTGGGCGATTCGGCGGCTGACGTCGTCTCCGAAACGTTCCTCGTCGCCTGGCGGCGGATGCCCAAGATGCCGGACGACGAAGAACTGGCGTGGCTGCTGGCCGTCGCTCGCCGCGTGGTGGCCAACCTGGTCCGGGCCCGCGCTCGCGACGTCCGGCTTGACCGTCATTTGCGGGCTGCACTTGCAGCAGGCGTCGGCCTGGTCGAACCCGACCATGCAGCGTCACTGTGCGCCCGCGACGAAGTACTGAGTTGCCTCGCCAAGCTGAATCCGCGAGACCAGGAGTCTTTGCAACTGATCGCTTGGGAGGGCCTCGACATCCGCGACGCCGCCAAGGTCGTCGGATGCAGCACCACCGCTTTCACGGTGCGGCTGCATCGCGCGCGCCGGCGGCTCGCCCAGCTGCTCGATGCCGGAAACCTCGACGCTCCCGATAACCCCGTGGAGGACCACGCGGTCGACGAAGCGGTCGCCTCAGTCCGGCTCGGCCGATCCGGGGAGACGACATGAGTGACATCACTGAGGTCAGGGACCTCCTGAACGAACACGACCCGCTCGCCCAAAACACCGCACCCCTCGACGATCTCGCGGTCGAACGCATGTGGCGGACCATCGTCAGCGACATCGAGAGCGGAGCCCAACCGCAGGTTCGCCCCCCTGCGCGGCACGAGCCGAAGCTCGTTCGGTCGGCGGTCGCCGCCATCGTCGTCGCCGCGTGCGTGCTCGGCGGGTTGGTGATTGCCAACCGGCAGAACTCGCCGTCGGCGAGTCATTACGTTGCGTTGCGCCCACTGAATTACTCGCGCAACGTCGATCCGACGCCTGCAGGCCCGACTCTTGCTCAGTTGGCAGCAGTGGCGAAGGCGCAGCCGACACCGGTGTCGAGCGGCGTGTATTACCTCGAGACCGCGAGTTGGTCGACCTTCACCGGTTCTGACGCGAGCGACCTGCCGCCCGGTATGCCCAACGTGCTTGAGCAGTGGGTCGACACAAACGGTGCTGAGCGGATCGTGAATCACGTCGACCTGCCGGCGCCTGCGGCCGGGCTGCAGGCGTGGCTGAATGCCGGACTGCCGCTGACGGGTGGCCGTGCCGAGGAACGTACGGCGACTGCCGCGCAACGCCAGTTCCCCGACGCCCTATCGACCGACCCGGCGATCCTTGAGCAGCAGTTGCTGCAGGCCGAGCGCGGCTCGTCGAAGGCAGGCGGCCCGCCGACCACGGCGGAACTCTTCACGGCGCTCAAGGATCTGCGCGCAGCACAACCGGTCGACCCGCCATTGCAAGCAGCACTGCTTCAGATGTTGGCCAATCAACAAGGGATCGTGAGCTTGGGCACCGCCACCGACCGACTCGGTCGGGTGGTCGACGCGATCGCGCTCGACAGCGGTTACTCCGGACTCCCCACCAGGTACGTGTTGCTGTTCGACCCGACCGACGGCAAGTTGCTCGGCTCCGAAGACGTTCTCACGAAGAGCGCGGGCAGTCTGAATGTGCCGATTCCGTCGGTGATTTCGTACGTCATCTACGTGCGCGACGGTCACGTGCGCGACGACACGAGCAGCCCGCCGCCGCTATGAGCTGACACCGGCGGCGCGGGTGTCGTACCCACCTCGAGAACGGAAATCGCAGATGAAGACGTGGATCAAGTCCGCCTTACCCGCTCTATCGGCCGCGGCCGCGCTGTCCGTCACGAGTGTCGTGTCGCTGAGCGGTAACGCGGTCGCGGCGCAAGTGCCTGCCGACGGGCAGGCCGTGCAGACCACCCAGTCGTGGATGGCGGCATCAGGGTTGCCGCAGCCGGACGCAGCAAAGCTGCAGGCGGAGATCGCGGCTCAGATCGCCGCGTACGGCGGCGTCCAGATCAGTCCCTACGAAGTGGCCTACAACGGCGGCGACCCGATCATGGTGTTCGCCAACCCGATAACCGGCGACGTCCCGACGGTTGCCGGCGATCGCGCCGAAGCAGGCACGGGTACCGCGAGCGGGGCTGCCACGCCGGGCGTGCAATCGATGGTGGTTCCGCTGACGAGTTACCGCTACGGCTGCCCGTACAGCGGAAGTACTGGCTGGACCTGCTTCTACCAAAACGTCAACTTCAACGGTTACAGCTGTGGCGGTGGTGGCGGCTGCGCCGACGGGGCGCGCATGCTCGAGTTCGCGTCGTGTGGCACTCAAAGCCTTGGTACGTATGGCTTTTCTGACCAGACGTCGTCGTGGGTGAACAACACGTCGTCATACGTCACGGTCTACAACAGTTCAGGTGGCGCGCTGTGGTCTGAGTCGCCCGGATCGGCGTCGGCCAACGTCGGCAGTGCGAACAACGACAAGGCCGACAACTTCTGGATCATCTGCTAACTCGAAGAAACTTCCGGCTGGCCGTCGCGTTTTCTGTGGCGCTTGCGGGCCGGGCTCGATCAGGGGGAGTGAGGGGCCAGCACCAACGGTGCTGGTCCCTCACTTTGTCCGGGTCGGCTTTCGGCAAGCACGCGCGGTCAGGAGTGTGCGTGCACAGCGGAGATGATGCACCCGACGGGAACGCTGACGAGTAGGACGACGACGAGCGCGCGATAGCTGAGGATCGGCCAGGTGCGTTGTACGCCGCCCGTCTGTGCTGCTCGTAGCGCGTACAGGAAAGCGATCAGCGTGACGACGAGCAGCGCGCTCCCGGCATAAACGAGTGCGTGGACGTCGGCCAGCGTGCCGCACATTACCGCTGCGTTGGCGACGTTCCACCCGAGCGCTTGGTAGCCGACCTGCCGTTTCGACGGAACGCGAGATGCGAACATGGCCTGACCTGCGCCGAGCGCGAGTTGGGCCACACCGACGACGAGAACGAGATAGGCCGTTGCCCACGATCCATTTTCGGACGGCGACGGTGCGGTTGCCGCGGCCACGAACCCGCCGGCAATGACAGCGGCCAGACCCACGACCGCGAAAGGCCAAGCTGCAGACCATCGCGATCTGTCGAACTGCGCGATCGTCGTCCGAGTCGGTGATTCGGTGGCAACGACCTTCAGGCGCATGTTTCTACAATACCGTTCGTGCAAATGGCACTCGTGATCGAGGACGTGCGACGTCCGATAGCGTCGTTCGTACGACGGCTGACGAAACCGACGGGTGGCTGTCACGGCTGCGGAGTGTGCGATGGCGTTGCAGGTATGGGGTATCGAAGGCCTCGGAGAGGTGGTCGCTGGTGACGATCTCGCGGTGCTGATCGCGGCCACCGCGCCCGACCTGCGCGACGGTGACATCGTCGTCGTGACCAGCAAGATCGTCAGCAAAGCCGAAGGTCGCTTGGTCGCGGGAGATCGGCAGGCCGCGATCGACTCCGAGACGGTGCGCGTGGTCGCCCAACGTGGTGAAACCCGCATTGTGGAGACGCCACACGGCTTCGTGCTAGCTGCCGCCGGAGTAGATGCGAGCAACGTTCCGGCCGGAACTGTTGCCCTTCTGCCGAAAGACCCCGACGCGTCTGCGGCGGCTATCCGTGAAGGCCTGCGCGGATTGTGCGGTGTCGACGTCGCGATTGTCATCACCGACACGATGGGCCGGCCATGGCGCAACGGACTCGTCGACGTCGCGATAGGTGCTGCCGGCATTGCCGTTCTCGACGATCACCGTGGCCGTTCCGATCAGTACGGCCACACCTTGGAAATGACGGTGACCGCCGTTGCCGACGAGGTCGCGGCCGCGGCCGATTTGGTTAAGGGCAAGCTGTCCGCGGTGCCGGTGGCCGTGGTTCGAGGGCTCCCGTACGCACCCGACCTCGAACGTGCAGGTGGCCGTCCGATCGTTCGGCGACCCGAAGACGACATGTTCCGCCTCGGCACCAGGGAAGCGAAACAGCAGGCGGTTTTGGATAGGCGCACCGTGCGATTCTTTACCGACGAGCCGGTCGACCGCACAGCCGTGCGTCGCGCGGTCGCGGCTGCAATTACGGCGCCCGCTCCGCATCACACGACGCCGTGGCGATTCGTGCTCGTCGAGCAACGAGCGACCTTGCTGCTCGACGACCTGCTCGGCGCATGGGTGGCCGATCTCCGTGCTGACGGTTTTACCGAAGAGCAGATCGGACGTCGAACAAAGCGCGGCAACGTGTTGCGTAACGTGCCGCTTCTCGTCGTCCCGTGTCTGACGACGGCGGGTGGTGCGCATACCTATCCCGATGCGCGCCGCGCGACCGCGGAACGCGAAATGTTTTTGGTGGCGATGGGCGCGGGAGTGGAGAATTTCCTGGTGGCGCTGGCCGCTGAAGGGCTCGGCAGTGCCTGGGTGTCGAGCACGATGTTCCGTCGTGACGTCGTTCAGGCGGTGCTCGACCTACCGCCCGACTGGGAGCCAATGGGTGCAGTGGCGATCGGGCATGCGGCACAGCCGGCGTCCGAGCGGCGGGCGCGCGACGTCGACGATTTCCTGCTCGCTCGCTAACTCGTTTCACGCCTCTAACGCGGGCTCCGAAACAGCCGGTGTCGCCGTGGCGCCACGCAACACCGATGCGGCCGCCGCGACGATGCACAGCGCGAACAGCACCAGCAGCGCTACGCGATAACCACTTATAAAGGCCGAGAGATCGTGGCCGGGAAGCTGGGACAACGTGCCGGCGTAGGCGGCTCGCTTCTCTGCTGGGTTGAGCGGGCTCGTCACGATAGCCAGCACCATCGCGGTGCTCGTCAAACCGCCGCTGTTTTGCAGCATTGAACGCACGCCGTTGGCCACACCGCGCGATTGCGCGCCGACACTGGCCATGATTGCGCTGGTATTCGGTGGAAGGAAACAACCTGTGCCCACACCGACCGCGAACAGTGAGCTGCCGATGAGCAGGTAGCTGCTTGTCGGCGACGCCCCCAACGCGAGAGTCAACAGGCCGGCGGCCACGACCACCGTTCCAAACGTCGACAGGATCCGAGGCGGGATTCGGGTTGCGAGCCGGCCGGCGACTGGTGCCGCGACCATCATTCCGATCGCCAACGGTGTGACGCGCAAGCCCGCGGCGAAGGCATCCAACCCTTGTACCGCCTGGAGAAACAGGGATGCCAAGAGCACCAACGCGAGCCGCGCTGCTGCTAGCAAAAACGTGGCGATATAAGCCATCGCTCGCTCTCGACTGCGAAAGAGCGCGAGATCGACGAGCGCATGACGGCGGCGAGCCTGCACGACGAGGAATGTCGGCAGCGCGATGGCGGCAACCGCGCCCGCCGCGATCACCGGTGGCGTCGACCAGCCATTGGAGCTTCCCTCGGTCAATACGAGGACGACACCCGACAGCCACATGGCCGACAATGCCGCGCCCGGCCAGTCGAAGTGGGCGCCCGCGTCGGCGGGTGGACTGGATCGAAGTGTCAGGATTGCCCAGGTCACACCGATCACCCCGACGGGCACGTTGAAGAGGAACACCCAACGCCAACCAAGTGAGGTGACGAAGGCGCCGCCGACGACGGGTCCGGCCACCTTCGCCGCTGACATGACGGTGACGTTCAGCCCGAGCGCCATGCCGACCAACGGTCTGGGGAAGGCATCAACGATTTGTGCCGTGGTGTTGGTGACGATCGCGGCCGCGCCAAGCCCTTGGATCGCGCGCAATGCGATCAACGAGGATGCGTTTGGTGCGAGACCGCAACCCAGACTCGCGGCAGTGAACACACCGAGCCCTGCAACGTAAAGCGTTCGCCGCCCGACGAGATCGGCAACCCGGCCGAAGACCAGAATCAGGACGGTATTGACAAGCATGTAGGACAGCAGGAACCAACTCGCTTGGCTAGGTGTCGCTGCGAAATGACGTGACACGCTCGGCAGACCGACATCGAGAGTGCTCGAGTTGAGTCCGGTGAGAAGCACGCCGAGGCTGGTGACCGAAAGCACGCGCCAGGCGTATCGCTCCTGCTGTGAGCGGCCCTGCCCGTGCGTCGCTGCGCTTTCCTTAACCTGTGTCACGTGAACAAGCCGGTCATCGAGTTGACGGTTTCAGGTCTGTGTTTGCGCGACAGGCGCTTCGACGGTTGGCGTCCGCGGACGAACGCCCGCTCGTGCGTCGGAGACTGCGCTGCCGGCATTGGCCACAAACCGCAGTGCCACGACCGGAAACGCCACGCAAATCGCGAACGCGACCCGGGTATCGACGATTGACGCGAGCGCTCCGGCCGTGACTGAGAACACGGGCCGCAATCCGAGCATCGACATCGAGAACATCGACATGACGCGACCGAGAAACTCATCTGGAGTTGACTGCTGCAACGCGGCCACGAGGGTCGGGATGTTGAGCGAGAAGCCGAGCCCGATCGGCACGGCAAAGACCGCGCTCAAAGCGAACACCGGCGATGCCGCGATACCGGCGACGCCGATCACCTGCAGCCCGAACGCAACGGCGAGCAGCCTGCCCGAGGAGAGCCATTGCGAGACTCTCCTGAACGTCAGGAGGCCAACCGTTCCACCGATGCTGTAGGCCGTGATGAGTAAGCCGGCACGGTCGCCCCCAAGGTGCAGGTCTCGACTTACCAGCGACGGGGCCAATGCTCGGAGCACTTCTACTGAAGCATTGCTGAGCGCGACGGCGATCAGGATAGCCACAACGGCCTTCGTGCGCAGCGCGAATCGGATGCCTTCCTTGCCTGTGCCGCGCATCTGTCGCCTTCGGGTGGGTGCGATGTTAAGGGTTCTGCGCAGCACGAGCATGGCGCCGATCGGGCCAAGAAATGACACCGCATTGAGTCCGAAAGCCCACGTCGGCGAGCTGAAGGCAAGAACGGCGGTGGCCATCGCCGAGCCACCGAGTTGACCCATATTGAACTGCAAGGTGTTCACGGCGGTCGCGTGGGCGATCTCGTCTCGCTCGACGAGCGACGGGATGATGGCCGACATCGCCGGCTTCGCTATGGCGTAAGCAGAACCGATCAGGAACGACAATCCGATCAACGATGCGCCGGTGAGTTTTCCGTTCGCCGAAAGAACGGTCATTACGAGTGCCACGACCAGCGAGAACGATTGCGCGACGATGACGACGAGTCGCCTATCGAACCGGTCGGAGATCATTCCGCCGACCATCGACAGCAGGAAGATCGGTGCGAACGTCGCGAAGTTCAGCACGCCCACCAGCAGGGGGGAGTGGGTGAGCGCCAAGATCACGATAGATGCGGTGACGTTTTGCAGCCAGGTGCCGATGTTCGACGCGAGACCGCCTGCCCAATAAATCGCGAAGTTCCGCCGGCGAAACAGTCCCGGTCGCGCGCTCGGTGATGCAACGGGCTCCGCTTCCGGCATCCGAACCTCCCGCTAGGGGCCCGTTGGGCGAGGTTGCTTGACTCCAGGATTGGATACCATATCCTGTCCTGCGATAGGGGCGGGTGGCCGTTAACTTTTTCCCACAACTGTGCTGGTGCTGGGTGAGCGAGCGGTCTACGATGTGCCAATCGTATTCATTATCCAAGGAGCACCGTTGCGGACTGAAGAGGTCGCGTACTACAGCGACGGCGCGCGGATCAATGCGCTATGGCGCACGCCCGACGCTCACGGCGACGAGAAGCTGAGAGCGATCATCCAAGGCCCCGGGTGGCTGGGCCTGCGTGACGCCAAGCTCTACGTCCGCTACCACGAGGCGCTGACCGCCGCGGGTTTCGGCGTCCTCGTCATCGACTATCGCGGTTTCGGCGCCTCCGAAGGGGATCGCGGGCGGCTCTCGCCACGTGACCAATTGCAAGACCTCGTGAACGGCGTCACCTACCTGACGACGCGCGACGACGTCGATTCCGACGCGATCGGCGTATTTGGTAGCGGCGGGACGGGCGGTGGCAACGCGGTACTGCTCGCAGCCGCCGATGCACGGGTACAGGCCGCGGTAAGTCAGCTTCCGGTTGCCGATGGTGCTGATTGGTTGCATCGCATGCGGCCTGAGCACGAATGGCTCAGCTTTTTGCAGCTGCTCGATGAGGATCGCCGCGACCGCGTGTTGTTGGGTAAAGGCCGGCTAGTGCACCCGCGCGAAGAAATCATGGTGCCGACCCCTGAGCGTCGGGCGACAAAGGTGAAGGCCGACGTCGACGACCGGGTCCCGAGTGCGGTGCCGCTGTCTGCAGCCGACGAGATTCTTGAGTACCGGCCCATCGACGCCGCGAAACGGTTGCGCAAACCGCTGTTGGTCATCGCAGTCGAGGGCGACGCGACTACGCCGACCGATCACGCGGTTGCGATCTACGAGGCGGCCCAAGGACCGCGGCAGATCGTGATGCAGCGGCACACAACTCATTACGCGGCTTACGACCAGTACTGGGAATCGGTGACGCCGCGGATCGTCGAATGGTTCGAGCAATACCTCGTGAACGGTTCCGTCGTCGTCCGTACCAAGGGGAGCCCGTTCGTGACTGGAACGACTGAAGCCACGCAGTACATCGGAGGCGGCAATGGCGATTGACAAGAAGATCACCGGCGGCACGGTGGTCACGCCGTCGGGCGCGGTCGAAGCAGACGTGTTGATCCACGACGGGCGCATTGTCGGCATCGTCGAATCCGGTGCGCTGCCTGACGACGTGACCGTGCCGACGATTGACGCGAGTGGCAAGCTCGTGCTGCCCGGCATGATCGACGTGCACGTGCACACGCGCGAGCCCGGCTACGAACACAAGGAAGACATCACGACGACCACGCAGCAAGCTGCGGCCGGCGGCGTAACGACGATTTTCGGCATGCCTAACCTCAATCCGCCGACGACGTCACTGGAAACACTCGAGCAGGTCTTCGACATGTATCGCGAGAAGTCGCTGGTCGACTGGAATCACAACCCAGCAGCGACCGATCCTGGTGAAGTCACAAAGATGGCGCAGACCGACATTCGCGCTTTCAAGATTTACATGGTCGTTGACACCGGCCGGTCGTACCCGCATCCCGCCGGTACCGGGATGCACGACCATGGCCACCTGTTGCAGATGATGGACACCATCGCCGGTACGGGAAAGCGATTCATCATCCATCCGCACGACCAGGCGTTGATGGACTACATCGAAAACCGCTATTTGGATCGCGGAGAAAACACGCCGCAGGGTTACGCGTCGGCGTACGCCGAGCGAGAAGGAGTCATCTGGGATACCGCAATCGACGTGATCTTACGGCTGGGTGAAGCGTCAGGGTGTCCAATTCACATTGCACATATGCAGACCCGGCGTTCGATCGAAGCAGTGCGTCGCGCGAAGCGGCGCGGCGTCGACGTTACGTGCGAAGTGAACCACTGGGCGCTCTTTCTCTCGACCTGGCATGACGTCGAAACGCTTGGTCCGTACGCGCTTTCGTACTGGGTGCCGGACGACGCGCGTGCCGCGGTTTGGGAGGGTTTGAACGACGGCACGATCGACGTCATTTCTTCCGACCACGCGCCGCACACTCGCGAGGAAAAGGAAATTGGCTGGACCCAGATGTGGAGTTCGCACACCGGCACTCCGGGGATTCAGTATTACTACCCGCTGGTTCTTGACGCGGTGAAGAAAGGGCTCGTCACACTCGCGCGGGCCGTCGACGCGATCGCCTTTCAGCCGGCGAAGGCATTCGACCTCGAGGGCGCCAAGGGTCGCATTGCCGTCGGTTATGACGCCGACCTTGTCATCGCCGACCTCGACGCTCCCTGGACGATCACGAACGACAGCGTTCTGTCCCGCTGCGGATGGACGCCTTACGACGGCCGCAGCATCTCGGCGCGAATCGACACGACCCTGGTAAGGGGCGAGGCCGTCCTTGAAGACGGCGCGGTTGTCGGGACGCCCGGACACGGACACATCGCGATCCCGCGTTAGAGCTTCCAGGAAAGGATTCTCGATAATGACCAGCTATGGTTTACTCCTTCCGCATTTCGGCGAGGAAGCTGATCGCGACAAACTTCTCAAGGGCGCGCAACGCGCCGAGGAGCTCGGCTTTGATTCGGTGTGGGTGCGGGATCATTTGGTGTTCGAGCCGCATGGTGAGATGGAGAAGCCGAACCGCACTTTCTACGATGCGTTGACCACGCTCACGGCGATCGGTGCCGTGACGGAACGCGTTCAACTCGGTACTGGGTCGTTGATTCCATTCCGGCACCCCTTGATCACCGCGCTGATGGTCGGCACGATGACCCAGCTGATTGGCCCGCGGGTGATCCTCGGATTCGGTGCCGGCACCTTTGACCACGAGTTCGAAGCGGTCGGCATGGGCGATGCCGATCGCGTCGAACTCGTTCGCTCGAACGCGGAAATCCTGAAGCGAGTCTTCACAGAGAACAACGTCACGTACAAAGACGAATACTTCGAGTTCAACGACGTGACGATCGAACCGAAGCCCGTTGGTGGCCGAGTGCCGTTCTGGTACTGCGGGGCGACGCCGCGCTCAGCGCGACTGGCCGTCGAGTTCTGCGACGGCTGGATGCCAGGGCGGATCTCGCTTGCCACGATGGCGAAGCGAATCGAGACGATGGACGAACTCGCTGCGCAACAGGGGAAAAAGCGACCGACGATCGCCGTCATTCCGCCGACGTCGATCGAATCGACTCGCGAGGAGGCACTCGAGCATGTCAACATTCCGGGCCTGCTCGCTTGGGCCAACAAAGCGAAGTTTGCCGTCAAACCGCCGTCCGGCCAGTTCGAGACAGTAGAGGATCTAGAGGGTCAGTTGATCGTGGGCAATCCCGAGCAAGCGGTTGCCGAGTGCAAGAAGTTCGAGGCAACCGGCGTTGAACACCTGGTCTTCGATTTCCGCTTCAAGTTCGACAAATGGTACGAGCAGATCGAGCTACTCGGGAGCGAAGTGCTACCAAAGCTCAAAGATTAATAGCCTCTCGTGCAGGTGCGTACGTAGTGCCAAATGGTTGCGAGAATGAGACGTTGGAGTCCCTTGACCGACGTATCAGCTTGAATACAATGTCCGGAAGTCCCCGACACATAGCGAAGATATCTGAGGAAGCTGACTGACATGTCCGCAGCCCGAGAAGATGCAGCGCTCCTGCCGGGTCACGGCTCAGTTGTTTCGAGCCCGCCGCCTGTACGGTCGGCGGATCCGTCAAAATTGCGCGCGCTGGCCGGCCGACGTGGCATAAAGAAGCTACTGCCAGTGATCTCCGTACTGATCTTCCTCACAATCTGGCAGATCGTTGGGGCACGGATAAATCCGATCTTGCTTGCTACTCCTTCTGCAGTTGTGCAGGCCTTCGTCGATATCAATAGGGAAGGCCTGCTCTGGCCGGCATTCTCACGAGCAATGGAAGTGCTGGTTGTCGGGCTCGGAATCGCGGGAGTGGCAGGGATCGCCATCGGCGTGCTGATGGGCCGCAGTGACACCGCGTATCGAACTCTCAATCCCTACGTGGC
>JBOGEK010000457.1:0-4284 GCA_050743645.1 Acidothermaceae bacterium | reverse complement strand
GGCGGTGGGCGGGATGAGGTTCAGGGCGGTGGACGGGATGAGGTTCAGGGCGGCCGACGACGAGTCGCAGCCGGCGCGGACGCCGGCCGAAACCAACGCTTGCAGCACCGGCAACTGGTAGGCGAGTGACTTGCCCGACGCCGTGCCGGTTGCGACGACGACTGATCTCCCCGCGTAGGCGAGCTCTGCCGCTTCGGCTTGATGCGCCCACGGACTCACGATCCCGAGCCGCGCGTAGGCGGCGATCACCCGCTCGTCGAGCCAGCCAGGCCACGGTGCGCGACGGGGTAGCCGGGCGGGGATCTGTTCGACGTGGGTGGCCCGAGTCGCTCGGCTTGGCGTTGCCATCAATCGCTCGAGCACCCGACCGATCTGCGGCGCCGGCCGTACCGACGCTGCAGCCAAGCGCATCTCTGACGGTCGGGCAGCCACGGCAAGCAGTCTCGCACCGCCGTCCGACGTCCGAGCTCAAAGGCGGCTCCGACGCAGAACAAAGGAGACAAGCGCGAGCGAACCAGCTCGCTGAGGTTATCGACGGGTATCTGCGGGCTAGCCGAAAGGTGCTGTCGCCGTGGTTAGATGCGAACGTGCCGGGGTAGCCAGCGGTCACGTTGTCGCAACCCGGGGGCGCTCGGGCGCACCAACGGGCGGCTGACGCGCGAAGATGATGCGGCAAGCGCGACACGACGAGCACGCGAGCAGGGCGAGCGTTAGACAGTAGGGCGAGCACGAGCGAGCACGGTCCGGTCGAGGTTTTCCAGCTGGAGGAATGCAGTGGATCTGTCTTTGTCGACGCGGTCAGAAGGCGACCGCACGGTTGTCGTAGTGGGCGGCGAGATCGACGTCTACACCGCACCGAAATTGCGTGAGCAACTGATCGACCTGGTGTCGGCGGGCAGTTATCACATCGTCGTCGACATGGAAAACGTCGAGTTCCTCGACTCGACCGGCCTCGGTGTCCTCGTCGGCGGGCTCAAGCGCGTCCGCGCTCACGACGGCTCGCTGCGCCTGGTTTGCACCCAGGAACGCATCTTGAAGATCTTCCGGATCACCGGACTCACCAAGGTGTTTCCGATCCATAGTTCGGTCGACGAGGCCGTAGCGGCGACGGACTGACGGCCGGCGCTGGTGGCTACCGTCACGGTCTCGTTCACCCCGCTGCCCTCGCACGTCCGTACGGCCCGATTCATCGCGGCTTCGGTCGCCCGGCGCGCAGGCGTGGCCGAGAACGTCCTCGACGAGGTGCGACTTGCGGTCAGCGAAGCCTGTTCGCTCGCGGTCCGGCTGCATCGGGCACACGCGCCGAACGTGCCGATCGAGATGAGATTGACGGACGACGTCGAGCAGTTCCGGGTTCAGGTTGTCGACGCCGTGTCGCGACCGAAGCCACCCGACGGCGATCTCGATATCGGTCCACTCGACTTGAATGACGACACCGGTTCTGACGACGTCGGCCCCGACTATGCTGCGCGCGACCCAAGTCAACCCCGGGGTGACAGTTCGGCCGCGATCGGCAAACTGGCCGCCGCACTCGGTCCCGAGGAGGGCTCGGCCGATCTTCAAGCGCGTGAGCGCATCGGGCTGGCGGTGATCGTCGGTTTGGTCGACGACGTCGGCGTCGACTACCTCGACGGCGGATCCGTCGTGACGATGAGCTGGCCGATCCAGCAGGAGGCCTCGGCGAGCTCACAGCTCGGCGGCAGTATCTTCTGAACAACGTGAGATACGCCACACCTGGTGAAGTTCGGCTGATTGGCTGCCATAGACTCGCCGATCCGCGGCGGAATGTGCATCGCCCACACTTTCTGCTGCAGACTCCGTAAAACTCGCGCTACGGCCCCGTTACCTCGGGAGCCTTGGCGGCCTAGGAGGAAGCATGTTTCGGCTACAAGCCGATTTGACGGGCGTCTTTCCGCTGCAAGCGAGCGGCAGCACGGCGACCCACGTCACGGGCGGCAACTACGTGTGGATCTGGATCGTCGCCGTCGTCGGGCTGCTCGCGCTCGGTGTCGCGTTCGCCTTGGTGCGCGAGGTGTTGAGTGCCGACGAAGGCACCGACAACATGAAGCGCATCGCCGCGGCGGTGCAAGAAGGTGCGAGCGCTTACCTCAAGCGACAGTTCCGCACTCTCGGCATCTTTGCCGTCATCGTGTTCTTCCTGCTGCTGTTGTTGCCTGCCGACTCCGGTGGCCAGCGGTGGGGCCGCTCGATCTTCTTCCTCGTCGGCGCGGGATTTTCCGGCATCACGGGCTACACGGGCATGTGGCTGGCCGTTCGCGCCAACCTGCGGGTGGCCGCGGCCGCGCGCGGCGGCGAATCACGTGGCGCGATGCGGATCGCCTTCCGCACCGGCGGCGTCGCGGGCATGTTCACGGTCGGGCTCGGCCTGGTCGGCGCGTGTCTCGTCGTCCTGGTGTTTCGAGCGAACGCGCCGAAGGTGCTCGAAGGCTTCGGATTCGGCGCCGCGCTGCTCGCCATGTTCATGCGAGTGGGCGGCGGCATCTTCACGAAGGCCGCCGACGTTGGTGCCGACCTGGTCGGCAAGGTCGAGCAGGGCATTCCCGAAGACGACCCGCGCAACGCAGCCACGATCGCCGACAACGTGGGCGACAACGTGGGTGACTGCGCAGGCATGGCGGCCGACCTGTTCGAAAGTTACGCGGTCACGCTGGTCGCTTCGCTGATTCTCGGCAAGGCCGCCTTCGGCGACCTCGGCTTGGTTTTCCCGCTCATCGTTCCGGCGATCGGCGTTCTCACAGCGGTCGTCGGCATCTTCGCGGTGTCGCCACGGGTGCGCGACCGCAGCGGCATGACCGCGATCAACCGTGGATTCTTCATCTCCGCAGCATTTTCGGTCGTGCTCGTGGCCATCCTCGCGTTCGCCCAGCTGCCGTCGAAGTTCAGTGACCTTAAGGGTGTGACCAGCGCGGAGATCGCCTCGCACTCGGGCGATCCTCGGGTGTTCGCTCTCGTTGCCGTGCTGATCGGCATCGTGCTAGCCGCGGTAATCCAGCAGCTCACCGGCTACTTCACCGAGACCAACCGGCGACCGGTGCGAGACATCGGCAAGACTTCGCTCACCGGGCCGGCGACCGTGATTCTCGCAGGCGTGTCAGTGGGCCTCGAATCGGCTGTCTACTCTGCGGTGCTGATCGCCGCCGCGGTTTACGGCGTGTTCCTGCTCGGCGGCGGCTCTGTCACGTTGTCGCTGTTCGCCGTGGCGCTCGCGGGCACTGGCCTGCTGACCACGGTTGGCGTCATCGTCGCGATGGACACGTTCGGCCCGGTCTCCGACAACGCCCAGGGCATCGCTGAGATGTCGGGCGACGTGCACGGCGAAGGCGCGGTCGTGTTGACCCAGCTCGACGCCGTGGGCAACACGACGAAGGCGATCACGAAGGGAATCGCGATCGCGACCGCGGTGCTCGCTGCGACAGCGCTGTTCGGCTCGTTCACCGATGCGATCAGCGAAGCGCTCGACAAGGCGAAGGTTTCGGCGTCGGGGCTCAGCGGTCTCACGGCGGCGAATCTGGGCACCACGATCACGTCGCCGAACGTGATCGTTGGCGCGATCATGGGCGCAGCCGTGGTGTTTCTGTTCTCCGGCCTGGCGATCAATGCGGTGGCACGGGCGGCGGGCGCAGTGGTGTTCGAGGTGCGACGGCAGTTCCGCGAGATCGTCGGCATCATGGACGGCTCGGGTACGCCCGAGTACGGCAAGGTCGTCGACATCGTCACGCGCGACTCGCTGCGCGAACTCGCCACGCCCGGCCTGCTCGCGGTGATGGCCCCGATCGCGACTGGCTTCTTGCTCGGCATCGGTGCACTCGCGGGCTACCTGGCCGGCGCGATCGCCACGGGCACGCTAATGGCGGTCTTCCTGGCCAACTCCGGTGGTGCCTGGGACAACGCGAAGAAGCTCGTCGAAGACGGCCACCACGGCGGCAAGGGTTCGCCCGCGCACGAGGCGACGATCATCGGTGACACCGTCGGAGACCCGTTCAAGGACACCGCCGGCCCCGCGATCAACCCGCTCATCAAGGTGATGAACCTGGTAGCGCTGCTCGTGGCACCGCTCGTCGTCCGCTATAGCGTCGGCACCCAGGCGAACGTCGCGATCCGGGTCGTGATCGCCGTCATCGCGCTGGCGATCATCGTGGTCTCGGTGGTGATATCGAAGCGGCGCAGCGTGGCCGTCGGCGCCGAGGCGCCGCACGGCGAATCGACCACGATCACCGTCTGACATCGGCTCAGGACCAGCCCACCAGCCCCCACCAGCCCCCG
>JBOGEK010000456.1:0-17903 GCA_050743645.1 Acidothermaceae bacterium | reverse complement strand
TCCGAATAGAGCCACTGCCGCACCCGGTCGCTAGTCAGATCTCCCCCCGCCAGCGGTCGGCGAGCGGTACCCATCGGCCGCCGATGCGGTACGGCAGCGCCGTCCGGCTCGATAGGGTCGAGTCAGTGGCCGGATAGCTCGCACCTGATCACCGGGGCCAGGTGATTCGGTGCGCGACAGAAGGGGATCACCGTGGCGTGGTTGCTCACCGGAGGGGCCGGATACATCGGGGCGCACGTGGTGCGGGCGATGATCGCCGGCGATCACCAGGTCGTGGTGCTCGACGATCTTTCCAGTGGCCATCGCGAATTCGTGCCGAACGATGTCACCTTCGTGATCGGATCCGTCACTGACGCACCACTGGTGCGCACCACCCTGTCCGACCACCGGATCGACGGTGTCATCCATCTCGCGGGCTACAAATACGCGGGCGAGTCGGTCAAGAAGCCGTTGCACACCTACACCCAAAACGTCGTCGGCGCGCAGGTGTTGATCCAGGAGTGTGTCGAAGCCGGCGTCGAGCACTTCGTATTCTCTTCGAGCGCAGCGGTTTACGGCACGCCCGATGTCGATATCGTCGATGAGCACACCGCAACGCATCCCGAGTCGCCGTACGGCGAATCGAAGCTCATCACCGAATGGCTGCTTCGCGACGTAGCGAGGGTCACCACATTGCAACAGACCAGCCTCCGGTACTTCAACGTGGTCGGATCTGCTCACGCCGACATCTACGATTCCAGCCCACACAACCTTTTCCCGTTGGTGTTCCGGGCGTTGGTGCAGGGCCGCCGTCCGTGCATCTACGGCACCGACTATCCGACTGCTGACGGCACCTGCGTGCGCGACTACGTCGACGTCGGTGCGCTTGCACAAGCTCACGTCGCGGCCGCGACCGCACTCGCAGCAGGTCGAAGTCTCGAGCCGGTGTACAACCTCGGCAGCGGCGCCGGCTCGTCCGTCCGACAGATAATGGAGGCGATCGGTCGCGGCACCGGCATCGACTTCGAGCCGGACGTCGCTCCTCGTCGTCCGGGAGATCCAGCGCGCATTGTGGCATCGGGAGAACGTGCCGCTCGCGACCTCGGCTGGAACGTCAACCAAGACCTCGACGCCATGGTGGCCGGCGCCTGGAAGGCATTTCCCAAGCAGTCCGTGAACGTCTAACGTCGCGCGCGCAGATCTCAGCGCGTAGGCAGTAGCAGCCTGACGACGATGCCGCGGTGGTCAGATCCCGGCACCGCCACCGTCTGCACGCTGGTCGCCGTCGCCCCCTTGGCGAGCACATGGTCGATGCCAGCCAGCGGCGGAAACGCGGTATCCGTAGGAAACGTTCTGATCAAACCTGAACCCGATTGCCGGGCCGCATCTGCGTAACCGGTGCGATCGAGCAGCTGCCTGAACTGCGGCACGTCGAGCGTCGAGTTGAAATCGCCCGCGTCGACAGTCGTGCCGCTCTGCGAACCGATGAGCACGGCCAGCTTGGTGAGCTCGTGCACCCACAGGGTCGTCGGCCCTGGCCACGGTGCGACGACATGGGTCGAGAACAAGGTGAAGGTCTTTCTTGGTTCGCTCGGATCGAAGGCGATCTTCGCCGACACCTGGTGAAACGTGAAGCCACCGTAACTTTGCTTGTCTGACATCGGCCTTCTGCTCCACAACCCGACGCCAGTCGCGCCGGGGCCGGCGGCGACTTGCGCGAACGGAAAATCGCGGTCGATACCAGCAGCGCGGAGCCGCTGCACCTCTTGTGGCGTGAGCTCCTGCAGCGCCAGTGCATCGGCGTGCTCTGACCTCGCAACATCGACGAGATGCGCGGCGTCGGCGCTGCCGTAGCGCAGGTTCGCACTGAGCACGGTGAAGCCGATCGCGTCTTTCGGCCGGCTGCCATGGGCGAGATACAGCGGCAGCTGCATTGCGAGCGTCAAAACCAAAAGGACCGCTGCGGCCGCAACGCCCCACCGCGACCGGGCTACCGCGTGTGCCGCGAGGGCGAGTGCCGCGAGCGCGATGCCATAAGGGATGAGAACGGCGAGGACGACGAAAAGCTGCAGGCCGGCGTCGAATTGTCGCGATATCAGGCCGATGGCCGTGACGATGACGAGGAGCCAACCGAACCCGACCAACGCGAGGCGACCGTTCGCCGTCAACGCGTCGTCCGATGTTTGCCGCGGTTGCCATGAACCGACACGAACGCGGTTGCGTCGATGGCATGATTCGGAGGGCCGCCGGGCATCGAGCGGTGAGAACGCGATGAAGACAGGCTGCGAGAGAGAGCGGGTTGTGGTCGTGCTGGCTCGAAGCGCCGCCTGCCGATGCGGTCATGGTCGCGAGGCACACGAGCACTACCGGGCGGGCAACGAGTGCTCGCTTTGCGGGTGCCGCCGGTTCCGTCGTCGATGGTTTCGGGGTTTGCGGCGCGGCGAAAGCTGATCACGGCTGGTATCGCAGCCAGTCGACCACCATCGAGGCGCTAGCGGGTGTCTCAGATGTTGGCGCGCCGGGCCAGAAGCCGCCGACCGCGACGTTCAGCAATGCCGCCATCGGCGCGTCGAATACCCAACGCTGACCCGGCTTCAACTCACTTTTGGTGAGGTGGCCGATCACTGTGCCATCGATACGCGCGGTGATCGAACCCGGCGAACGGGTCACCGAGTAGACGTGGAAGCCGCCGCCGAAGGATGCTTTGGCGACACCATGTGCGCCACCTTCTGTTTGCCCGCCGGGAAAGCCGCTGGCCGGCCGGTGGCTACTGATGGTCCAGAATTTGCCCGCACTGTCGGGCCCGTGCACCGAGGTGTATTCGGTGTCGCCTGAGTTCACCGTCTCGACCACGTCGATTTCGCCACACGCCGGCCAGCCCACCGTGTCGATGTTGGTGCCGACAAGCCAGAACGCCGGCCAAAGCCCTGCACCGCTGGGCAGTTTGATACGAGCCGAGAGCGTTCCGGTATCGAACGACCAATGACCGAGGGTCGTCAACCTCGCCGACGTGTAGTGACGTCGGATGCCGTCGCTGCCGGTGAAATTCTCCTGTCGCATCGTCAAAACGAGGTCGCCGTGCCCGTCGAGGGAGGCGTTCTGTGGCCGATCGGTGTAGGTCTCGACCTCCTTGTTACCCCAGCCGTTTCCGCCGGTCTGGAAGGAAAACAGGCTGGCGTCTGGCATCGTGCCGCTCGCCCCGTCGAAGTCTTCAGACCACGCGTGCGAGTCGCTAAAGCTAGGCTCGGTGATCGGCGGAGTGGCCGGCTGGGTAGCCGAGTGGGCCGGCGAAGATCGCTTCGGTGCCGCTGAACGGGTCGCCGGTGGTGTCGCGGCGGGTAGCGACCTGGGTTGTCGGTCGACCGAATGCCCGAGCGTCGGCTGATCACGGGTCGGCTGTTTCCCACAACCCGTCGTGGTCACGGTAAGCGAGGCGGCGGCCACAAATGCCATCGTCGCGAGCGCCCGCCGAGCCGACGCGGAAATCAACGGCCGGCGCCAGTTCTTCGTGCTTGCTCGGCCAACTGCCCGGCTGCGCTGCTCGACGCGGCCGGATCCGACACATCGAACCAGCGCGCAGCTGCTTCGACCATCTCGATGCGGCGCTCGAGTGCGCGACTAGTCAGCCCCGCCTGCAGTTCGGACGACGCAAGCAGTCGCCGAACGCCCTGCGCAATTTGCCTTGCACTGACGGTGCGGAATTCTGCGACTGCGTCGGGTAGTCCGACCTGCGTCATGACTCCTTGAGTTTTAGCAGTCAGGTACGACACCGCGAACGTCGGTGTGCCCGCGTTCAGCGCGAGAATCGCCGCATGTAGCCGCACTGCGACCACGGCTGCCATTTCGCCGTAGAACGCCGACAGTTCGGCCGGCGTGGCGTCGTCGTCGATCAACGTCACCGGAACGTCGTGCAAGGCTTTCGCCAACAAAACGCTGACCGGCCGGTCGTCTTCGATCGGCGTCGGGCCGGTGGTGTGCGCCACCACGGCAACACCGTCGACGTCGCCATCGGCAATCAATTGCCGCGCCGCATCGGCAAACTCCACAACCAGACGATCGTCGTGCGTGCCTGTATGGGTGGGATGCTGACGTACCGACAACACAAGCGTGCGCGACGGGTCGGCTGGCAGCTGTCGAAGCATTTGAGCGACCCGCGGCGTGCGAGCGGGTGTCAACGCGAACGCCATGTCGGGTGCTTCTTCGACGCGACGAACCCCGAGTTGCTCGGCGACGCTTATCGATCCTGCTTCGCGGACGACGGCGAGATCGGTGCCCCGCAACATCCGGGCGGCGATCCGACGTCCGAGCCAATGGTCGAAGGGGCCGAGGGTGTGGCCGAGCAGTAGCACTGGCCGACCGACGCGGATCGCCGTGTAAGCGGCACCCAGAACGCCGATCAAACGGGGAATTCCCAATGCCGCGGGGACGCCGGCGTCGTCGAAAATGTTCGAGCCACCGACGAGAACGACGAGGTCGTGGTCGATGACGCGCTTCTTCCAGGATCTTAGGGGTCGGCCGAAGGCAATCGACAGAAATGACGGCGCGGTACGAAGCCATAGGAGTGCCGTATCGGTAGCGACTTTCGCAGTGCTGCGGCGGCCGGCGTGACCGCGTAGCTCGGTCGGCGCCGGGCTCGGCGTGATGGTGAGATCGTCGAATGCGCCGTGCAAATGGCGCCCACACCCTCGCCAAAGCTCACCGTCTTCGGCGAGTGTGGTGATGGTGACGTCGGCCGCCGGCCAGCGCTCGCGCAGCAAAGTCAGAATTCCTTGGGTGATTGCGCTGTCGCCGCGGTTGTCGTCGTGCCAATGGTTCGCGAGCAGTACGCGCATCGCCGATTTGTCGGTCATGCTGCGGCCACGTTCACGGGGCGGATTCTGCCGATAAGCGTGTCGAGCAGGCTCGCGTACTGCTCGGCCTGGCCAGCAAGAGTGTGCGCCCGTTCAACATGGGCTCGGCCAGCGACACCGAGTCGGTGCCGCAATTCGCGATCGCGTACCAGAGCGGCGATATGACGGCCGAGTTCGCCGACATCACCTGGTGCCGCGAGCAGTCCGGTTTCGCCGTCGCGCACCGCTTCGGGAACGCCGGCGACCCGATACGCGACCACCGGCAGCCCGGCTGCTTGCGCCTCGAGCAGGCCGAGCGGCATGCCTTCGATGACACCTGCGTGCACCAGCACGTCGCTGGAATTCAGCAACGCCCGCACGTCCTCTCGTCGTCCGGCAAACGTGACCCTGCCGGGCAACTCACGCGCGGCGAGCGCGCGCACGCGCAATGCGTAGTCAGGGTAGGACGACGTTTCTCCGGCGACCGCGAGATGCCAACCGTCGGCGTCACGTAGCGGGCTCATGGCCTCGATCAAATCTTCAATCCGCTTTTCGGGATCGAGTCGAGTAAGCGCGAGCAGGACGACGTCGCCTGGCTGGACGCCCAGCGACTCCCGCACACCGCCGACTGCCGGGCCGGGTTGAATGGCGTCGGTATCGACACCATTGGCAATGACGGTTACCTTGCGTCGCAATGGCTTCACCAGCCCGTTGGCAACGGCTTGGCTCACGGCGACGCTCGAATCTGCGATCGCGACCGCGGTAGAACGGAGCGCGCGACCGAAGAGCTGCGGCATCTCCTCGTGCAAATGAAGCACGACAGGCAGTTTGGCGCGTCTGCCGGCGAAGACAGCATCGAGATGGATGCCGTGTCCGTTGGCGTGAATGACGTCGCATCCATGCGCAACTGCGGCGTCCGCAATCAATCGGCTCGTCGCACGCATGGTGCGGGCTTCAGATGCCATTGCGCGCACGCTCAGGCGGCCCTTTTCGCCGTCCGTTCGCACCGAGCGTTGTATCGGCAGGGCCAGGTCGACATGCTCGAGGCCGGCTTCGATCCACGCCCGAGAAAGGTCGAGGCCGGACGGCGCGGCGAGAACGAGGTCGATCCCGAGATCGTGCAGCGGGCCGGCCAGCCGCAGCAGGTAGCGTTGCGCGCCCCACAGCCCGACCGCCTGATCGAGCACCAGAAGTCTGGTGTTTGCTGTCATGCAAGGCTCCCGTCGTGCAGTTCGGAAAATGCTGTGCTCATGGGGATTTCGGTGACGCTGCGCCATGCGCGTTCGGCGCGATCGAGCGGCGATAGCAGAGGCACCGGGTCGGCGGCGATCATGTCGAGCGCTCGCTCAACGTCGTCCGGATCGACCACGTCCGCGTGCGCGGTAGCCGACAGATGTAAGCTGCCGCCGGTTTGGGTCGTCGCGACCGTGATGCCATGTGGATCGGCAGGATCGATGCTCGCGGCGTACATCGGGTTGGCACCTGGTCGGAATTGCACACGTTCGATCGCCTGCGGGCGGCCGATATGGGTGAAAGCGAGGCGGGGCAGCGCATTCGCGAGCCTGGTGGCGGGCGAAGCGGCCGGACCGCGACGCGTGAGCAGATCGAAGCCAAGCGCTGTCAGGGGCCGACCGCGTTCGGCTGCCGTCGTCATCGCGTCGCCGATCTCGACGACCGAGTTGGCGGCCGTCAACGGCAACAACAGCCCGACGACGAAGTTTCCGTCGACCTGGTATCTCGGGACGTATCGACGGACGTCGAAAAGCGTGAGCACTTCGTCGCGCAAACTGACCTCGGCGCACCGAAACGCCTGCAACAGCAGCATAAGTTCGAGGGCTGCCATTGACGTACCGGGAGCGTGTGACGCCCGCCAGGACCGCACCCTGCCGATCGCTTCCCGGGAGACCCGACGGTAGATCGTGACGGGCTTCGGCGTCCATTGCACTCTTGGCGCGTCACGGCGCTCACCGTGGTCGCCGTGAGCACCGCGAGTGCCGCGCCAAGAATGTGATGGGCGAACGGCTCGTGCCGCGGCGGCGACTCTGCGCGGGGAGCGGCCGAAGAATGCTCGTAGTGCCCGGCTATAGGGATGGGAGATGCCACCCATTCTCGGCCAGTCGGGAAGCTCGCCGGTTTGTGCTGTGATCAGAACGCCCGACATGAATTGTGTGATCGCACGCCCATCGCCTACCCCGTGGGAGAGGCTCAGGCCCAAGTGGTCAGGAGCCAACAAGAAAGTCGCGGGCGACGGCAAGTCGTGGCGATTGCCGAACCGGGTGAGAAAGCGGCTGTAATCGTCGCTCGGATCCTCGTCGGTGGTGATGACCACGTGCTCGGCGAGGGCGTGAATCTCGTGCGGCGACCAAGTCCACGAAGTCCGCGACTCATCGAGTTGCCAGCCGAGGCGGCTGTGCGGAAACGCGCATGCCAACTCGACGATCGCATCGACGATCGTCGCCCGGTCTGGCAGCCGGACTGGCCCCAGCAACGAAGCCGTCGATGAACTGGTCCATGGTCGGTCGAGTGCACCGACCCGCCACGTCTGCTTCGTCATGCGCGTCATTTCCCTGCTGCTGCAGTCGGCGTCCTGGGTGCTGACTTGCTGGCAGTGGGACCGGTGGCTGCCGGGGCTGTCTCGAATACGATGAACTCGGGGCTGT
The DNA here is from genome assembly GCA_050743645.1 of Acidothermaceae bacterium. Lineage (GTDB taxonomy): Bacteria > Actinomycetota > Actinomycetes > Acidothermales > Acidothermaceae > JBOGEK01. Next base: position 10,435 of record JBOGEK010000456.1, on the reverse strand, counting down.
TGAACACCACGGTCCAACGCGGATCTTTCAGCATCCGATCACGCAGGTTCGGCAGCGCATCGGGCGGCAAGATGCCGAAATAGGTGTCGTAGATTTCCATCTGACGGCTGATGATCAGGTAGGTCGGGCCGCCCTTTCGGTCGGCAATGAGGTGGATGAACGCGTCGTAATCTTTCTCGTTGTTGAAATGCGAACCGACGAGCTTCGCGGCATACACCATCGGGTAGTCGTAGCCGGTCTTGAATCTCGCGAAGTCGACGTAGCGTGCGGTAGGGCGCTCTGGCCACACGGGCGCCGCGACCGTGAGATACGACGGGTACGTCGCCCGTTGCAGGAGTTGTTCCGAGAAGTTGACCTGATCAGGCGTCATGCGGTTGGCGAACCAACCGCCGTAGTAGCCCTGCGCCGACGCGGCCACTGCCACCAACGCAGCGAACGTGGCCACACTTGTCGCGACGATGCGTCCCTGCAACATCCGCACTGCCGATGGTGCGACGAGCAATGCGCAGCCCGGTAGGGCATACAAAAATACCCGGAAAATTGCCTCGCCGCCGTAGCCCTGGCCGCCGAGCAGGATGAACGAACTGAACGCGAGAATCACCCGCGCCAGCACCGGTCGGCGGTTGCGCCGTTCGATAACCGCACTGATCGCTGCCGTTGCCCAGAAGCCTACAGAGAGCGCACGCACGATCCGGCTCGTGACGACCTGACCGAACGATCCGGTAGTGGCGATGTTCGACTGCGCGTTGGCCACCGGGTTCAGTGATAGCAACGGAAACTGACTCGCTACGTGCCAGTTCAGGAGCAGATATCCGCCCGCGATGACAGCCAGGATGCCCGGCAACCACCAGGGCTTGAGCCGTTTTGTGACAGCCAGCAGGCCGGTTGCCAGCAAGAGCCAATAGGGCGTCAGTTGATGCGTCATGGTGATCGCGGCAAACAAGACAACGATCAGCCAGGGCGCGACCGGCTTCTCGCGGCAAAGCCCGACGACGATGAGGACACCGACGGCGAGCACGAGCGCCGTCGCTTGGGGGGAGTAGTAATCCTGCCCGACCCAGTTGAGGCTCTCGACGAAGAACGACGCAGTGACGGCGACGATCGGACGCGCGCCCCACGTGCGGGCCATCACGATGACGAGGGCGACCAGCATCAGATGCATCGCCGGGGTAAACCAGTGCGCGATCGTCATCGGTGCCACGCCACTGACTTTTGAAAACCAGGCGGTTGCCGCGAACAGGCCTGGCCAGCCCTGATAGATGTCTACGCCGCTGGCGACGTGGCCGTGGGTGCTGATGTAGTCGACGACGCCGAGGTGCTTGTACGTCCATGAGTACAAGGGCACCGCGGTCGCGGCGGAAACGGTGACTCGCTGCACGATCACCATGCACACCACAGCCGTCGTCGCCGCGCCCACCTGGCCCCGGCGAACCGCAATGGCGAACCCAACGACAACGAGCAGGATCGACACGAGCAATGCCGGAGACCCACTGGCGAGCAGGCCGAACTGCGAGACCTTCGCGCCAGAAAGCGTCGGTAACGCGATCGCCCAGGCCGCGATCGCCAGCGCCAATACGAGCCAGGGCAACGAGTTCCATCGGCTCCGCTCGCGAACCTCGAGCGCTTGGCCGGCGCCCGCGGCGTGCGTCGTCCGGGTTGAAAGCAAAGTCATGAGGCGGCACCCGCATGCCTCGGTGCAGGCCGCTTTGTCTTTGCCCACAGGGCAATTCCGATCGCCAGGACTGCGAGCACGATCAGCGTCACCCGAGGCTGCCAGGCACCGAGCAGAGATGCCGTGCCCGTGACCAGTAGAACGACGGCGAGTCCGGTGACGGGAACGAGCGCGGCGACCGTGTTGGAGGGAAGCGTGCGAGCCCACGAGAGAATTGCTGCGCCCGGTGCGACGAAGACGAAGACCGCCAGAAGCACACCGCGGCCGACGCTCGGGAGCGCAGGGATGGCCGCGAGTAGACCGCAGACCGCGGCCGCGATGGCCCAGGCAGGCAACGCAGATCGCGCGAACAACTCGTGTCGGCTCGACGAAAGCGCAGATGTCGTCACAGTGCTACCTCCACATATGCGGCCGCCTCGGATTCGGCGGTTGCAGTGCTCTTGTGCTTCAACGGGCGGGCCTTCGCTCCTTTGAGGCTGGCGTGAAGCAGCGCCAAGGGGCCTCGCAGGATGGCGATTCGTTCGATCCTCGCGAGCTGGGCGACGTCGATCTCGGCCGCCTGGCCAGTTATGTCGACCTTGGTAATCCGCCAAAGATGTCGCACTCCGGGAACGATGCGTCGCAACATCATCCGCGCCGTCGATGGCCTGAGTGCGAGTTTGGCGAACCATGCTCCGAGCCCGGTCCCGTAATCGCGAATTTGGCTCGACAGGCTCGCCAAATCGCTGCGGTGCCGGTGCCAGACCAAGGCAGCCGGTTCGTAGACGAGTTGGCCGCCTGCGAGCAGTACTCGTACGAAGATGTCGATGTCTTCACCGCCGCCGGTTGGCGAACCGATACCGAGACGTTCGTCGAATCCATCGAGACCGATCAAGGCGGTTCGTCGTACGGCGAAGTTGGCGCCGGTGCCAAACCGCCCTACCTGGAACGGAAATAGCGGTTCGCGTGGTCGTTGTATGTCTAGTGAATAGACCACTGCGTGGCAGTCGCGGGCCCACTGAACGCGCCGATCGAAGTACGCCTGCGACGCGGAGCCGAGTTCGCCGCTCGCGACCATGCCGCAAACGCAAGCGACCTGCGGTGCGACCGCGAAACCATCGGCGACGCCGTGCAGCCACCAGCGGTCGACCACGACGTCGTCGTCGGTGAACGCGACGATCGAATGCCGTGCGGCGAGCAGGCCGACGTTTCTCGCGCGCGCAAGGCCTTGCACGGGCGCGTCGACGAGCCGTATCCGGCGATCGACGACGGCTTCGACGGCTTTACGCGTCAGGCCCGTCGCCGGCCCGTTGTCGACGATGATGACCTCGAAATCGGGATAGTCGAGTGCGAGAACTGAGGCGATTGCGGCCCGCAACTGGCTAGGCCGATCGCGCGTGCAGATCACCACACTTATTGCTGGCGAGCTGTTTCGCACGACCGTGCGACTCGGCATGAGGAGTTCGTCAGCGGCACGGCGAAGCACGTCAGCTTTGATGGTGCCGTCACGAACCGGTAGGTGTACGAAGCCGCACGGCACGCGACCCTGGCGCACGAGAATGCGCGCCGCCGTGTACGGGGCGCCGCCGTCGAGGACGACGCCGTCAGCGGAGATCTTGCCTCGGTCGATCGAGCCGACCCACATGGCGTTCGCCCAGCTGCTCGCGGCCTCGATCGGCATTGCGGGAGCAAGGCGCTGTGTCGTTTCGCGCGTGACGTTGCGCATCGTCAGCGACCTCCCGCCGTCGGCACGAGCTCAGCGGTGATGTCGGCAGCAGTCGGTGCCGAGTCGAGTGGCACGGCGTCGGCGGTCGAAACGGCGCTGTTGGTGGTTCGCGCCCGTCGGACGCCACTCAGCACGTGGAGGCAGGCACCGATACTGAGCACGGTTTGTGCAGATGCCAGCGAAAGGGCCGCCCCGACAGCACCCCACTTATCGCACAGCAGCGGCAGCGTTGCGTACAAAGTGAGCGCACCGGCTGCGTTCAGAATCAGCACCGGACTCAGCTGCCTGCGGGCTCGTTGTAGTGCTGACCACGTGACAAAACCGGTTCGTAAAAGCGATCCTGCGCAGAGAATCGCGATGACTTCGATGCCGTGAAGCTCCAAGTACGTCGGATTCATGATGCGCAGTACAAGTGGCGACGCGGCGACGAGTGCGATCGCCCCTACGCCGACGATCGACGCCGCCCGGCGAAGCACCTGCCGTGCCATTCGCGCGCCGTCCGCCCCAGGTGCCGATGCGTGGACGACGAGTGAGACTCCGAGTGCCGATCCGACGAAGTCGAGGCTTTGGTTGACGCTGAGGCAAAGCGCGAAAACCGCACCCTGTACGGGTCCGCTGACCACTGTCACGACGAACGGCAGGAACGTGAGCGACCCCAAGGTGAGCGCGACCGACGAGGTGGTACGAAGCGTCAGCGCGTCGAACTGACGCGTCACGACCTGCCGGTCGAGGTGCGTCGGGTAGTCGATAGCTGGCACGCTGTCGTCGGCGCTGCGTGCCATCGCTCTCAGCCTCGGCAGCAGTACGGCAACGGCGGCCGCAGCAGGCACGATCGTGGCGACGAGCATCGGGAGTCCGAGCGCGACCGCCGCAAGCGCGGGGAAAATAGCCACCTTCAGCGTGCTGACAGCGCCGTTTTCGAACGGTAGCCAGTGCGCTCGACCCATGCTGGTCAGCGCTGGGTCCTGCACCGTGAAAAAGGCCCAGACCACCGTTCCACCGAGAACCACAACGGCGACCGCGACTGATCCCCGCACCTGGTGCAACACCGAGACAGAGACGATTGCGGCAATCAGGCCCGCAGTTACCGACAGCGCCAGCACGATGCTGTATCCGCGGCGCAACACGCTCGCGCGCAAACCCGGTGCGGCAGGCAAGACCGCTGTGAACGCGTCTCCAACGCCTGATGCAATCACGATTGCCGGCGCGGTGATCGCGGACAGTAATGCGGTTTGCACTCCGAGCTTGCTCGGTGGCAGCAACCGAGCAGCGACGATCCAGAATCCGACACCGAGCAACGCTGTGAGCATCGACGACGACGCGAGTGACGTCGCATCGCGGTAGAGCCTCGACGAGTTGCCCTGTCGAGGCGTACGCACACCACGCCGAAGCCGGATACCGGAGATGCTCATCGTGATCGTGCCTTCAGGCGACTCGCGTTGCGGCGGGCCCGTAGATAAAGCCACGGACCTTGTGCCATCGCCTTCTTCTTCGCACGCAACAGCTCGCGCGGGAATGAGTCGGGAACCGTCTTGGCGCCGCCGCCCCCGCGGCCAGCGCCGCGGCCGGTGTCTCGCAAAGCCTGCGGTGCCAACCGCAAGAGCGGACCGAGCAGTCGCCAGTTCGACCTAAGCAGGCTTGTGTAGTAGGCCGTGAGCCCGATGCCGTAACCGCGCATCTGATGCGTGAGGCCCGCATAGTCGGGGCGGTGAAAGTGCCTGGTCACGGACGCGGGTGCGTACACGATCACACCGCCCGCCAGCAGCAATTGCGAGAATGCAAGCGTGTCTTCGCCGCCTTGCGTGAGTGTGCCGGCACCGAGCGCATTGTCGAAGCCGCCAATCGCACGCAGTTGCTGCACGTCGAACGACATGTTGGCGCCGACCCCGAAGGGCGGGAGCGGGTAGAGCGGGCTTTGGCCACCCGGCTGCCTTGCGTCGGCTGCGGTGAACCGGTCGGGACGAAAGCCGCGACCCTTGCTGTGGCCGCCGAACTCCTCGAACCACAATTGCGGCAAGGTGCGGAGTTCAGCGGGGACGACAACGCCCGAAACAGCTGCGGCATCGGGGTTTTGGCAGTAGGCCGCCGCGGTTTCGATCAGCCAGTGGCGATCGGCGATTTCGTCGTCGTCGAGCCAGGCTATGACCGGGGTGGTGACAACCTCGAGCGCACGGTTGCGTGCCCACGACAGGCCCGGCCGAGGTTCTTCGACGTAATCGATTCGCTCGTCGGCCGGACGCGACATCACCAAGGCGCGGGTGCTGTCGTCGGACGGTGCGTTGTCGACCACCAGCACTGTGAAGCGCTGGTAGCTCTGACCGCGCAGCGAATCCAGTGCCCGTCGCAGATCGGTTGCCCGGTTGCGTGTACAGATGGCTACGGTCATTTCGGGGCCGCTCTCACGCCAGCGTTCGTGCGCGGCGAGAAACGCCGGCAGCTTGCCCACGTCGGTTCCGTCGCCCGCGAGCGCCGACGCGGCGTCGCCGCCGGCGTCGATAATTCGCGTTCTCGCGGCATCGCCGCAGTGGGCCGCAATCGCGGTGCCGATCGTCGCGGCATCGAGCCGGTCGGCACCTCGCGGGAACGGTATCTTCACCAACGCGATCGGCTCGTCGAAAACCCGAACCAGCAGCCAAGCTTCACGAAACGACTTAGCGCCGTCGTGACGCAGGATCTCGTCGATCGGCGCCGAGAGCTCGACGTCGACGACGGTTGCCGGAAGCGCGCCCGACGGCTGCGTCGTCGTGGCACCTGCGGGCGTCGGGTCGCGGCGCAGGTCGTCGCTTGTACGGATTGTCACGACACCGGCTCCGCAGCAGCGACCGCCCCGATCGGCTCCACAGCGGTAGCCGTCTGGGTCGGTGCCGCAGCGCTGCTTGCGCCGTCCGAATGTTGGTGCTCGGCGAGAGAGCGTCTGCCAGCTGTGCCAAGAGTTGCGAGGACGGCGGTGGCAGCCCCCGCGCCGGCGGCTACCACACCGATGGCAATCGCACCCGAGCGTGCGAAACCTGGCGCTCCCTCGCACAGGTGTCGGACGAATCCACGCGGCAGCGTGTGTGTCAGATAACTGGTCTCGTTGGCAAGCGTGCCGGCCCGAACGTGCCCGCCGTGACTGTCGTGACCACCAGCGAGGCTGTTCGCGAGTTGTGCACGCATCTCGATTTTGCCTTTGCCTTCGGCAAAACTGCGGCGGATGAAGAAGGCGAACGTGCTGCGGTTGGCGGGGACCTCATGCTCGATGACGGCGTCAGGCACGTAGACCCAATGGCCACGGCTCGCCGCGGCGACCCGGATGCACAGGTCGGTATCTTCTGGCCTCGACTGGCCCGCAAGCTTGCCGAAGCCGCCTCGGAATCCACCCACGGCGCGAAACGCGGCTGTGCGTACGGCCATATTTCCCGACCACACGTTGCGTACACGCGCAGGTTCGGTCGGCATGCCCGTGAACGAGCCGCCGACGGCCCACGCAAACTCGTCGGGAAACCAGGCCGGCTTACGCGCGAGCCAGTTCGGCCGGTACAGGCCACCGGTACCGACGACAGCGGGGTCGGCAAATGGCGCGATCAGCGCGGTGATCCAGTCAGGTGCGGCCGTTTCGTCGTCGTCGAGAAAGGCAACGAAGTTAGTTCGGGCGGCCGCTGCCCCCGCGTTGCGCGTCGCTGACGCGCCTCGGTGCCGTGAGTCGTTGTCGACGACCTCGACGCCGTTGAGTTCGCCGCGCAGCCGTTCGCCAAGGAATCGATTGTGGTCGACCGAGACGACGATCGATGCGGGTTTCAGCTGCTGGGCGCGCGCCGACTCGACCGCAGCAACGATGCTGTTCCAGCGGTCAGCGGTGTGACACGCCAGAACGACCGTGATGTCAGCGGTGACGTGCGCAGCTTGGTCGGACGCGCTCACGCGGTTTCCTGCACGAGCTCGGACTCGTCGAGCAAACTCTCGGCCATCGTGAGATCGATCGTGTGCTGTGCCGTTGTGCTGATGGGTTCGGGCACGACCTCGTGCGATAGCCGCTTCTCCTCCCAGAGGGTGCGCAGCACGCGCAGGCCATCCTTGACGGCATGGAGATTGCTCTCACCGAACAGACGGAGGCGCTCGACGCTAGGGACCTCGGTAATAGCGAGCCCCGCCGCAGCCACCCGGCAATTGATCATCGTCTCGATCTCGAAGCCATCACCGCGGATCGGTCGGCCGCCGATGGCTTCGACGTTGTGCGCCGGCAGCTCGAGCACCGGCACCACGTAGCGCCAAAATGCGTTGTAGCCGTAGCAGAGGTCGGTGAACGACGTGCCGAACAGGCGGTTGGTCAATCCGTTCAGGAACGCGTTGCCGAGGCGGCGGATACGCGTGATGTCATGGCTGCCGCCTCCATCGCAGAATCGGCTGCCTTTCGCGAAATCAGCGCCGTCAACCAGTGCCTTGACGAAGCGCGGGATCTCGGCCGGGTCGGCAGATCCGTCAGCGTCGAACATCACGACGATGTCTCCGGTTGCAGCCGCGAAGCCGCACGCGAGCGCGTTGCCCTTGCCGCGCCGAGTCTGGTGGACGACGCGGATCGATGGCATGATCCGGCGAGCCGTCGCGACCGTGTCGTCGACCGAATGGCCGTCAACGAGGATGACCTCGTGCGCCTCCGGAAGCTCAGGGAGCACGACCTCGAGGTTTCGGGCCTCGTTGCGCGCGGGCACGATGATCGACAGCCGCGGCTGCGGCGGCGCGTGAAGCGCCGGCTGGGGCACGGTGGTGCCCCCAACGCGAGAATCGCGCGTCATCACTTCCTCCTCCGTGATTCAGGCCACTGCGTTGGGCCCGTTGAACTGCGGACGGTCTGAAACCGCTGATGGTCGGTGGTCGTCGTCTCGAGCAGACGAATGGGGCCGGCTTACTCGCTGAAGGCCGCACACATGGAATCAGGCTGCGCTGGGCGCGCGGCAAAGTAATTTCCAAGACCTGTTAAAGGAACGTTATTAGGCAATGTTGGTCGCGGTTGGTTGCGCGTGACTGCCGCGTCATTGAGGCATCGTCGCTCAGCGACCAACCTGCTATCGACTGCGAATCGAAATAGGCGTGATATGTCACAGCTGCCGAGGCGGCTGTGAAGCGCCTAACTAGAGGGCGATACGCACGCCCGTACACTCGCGCCGGAACCGTGTGTCTGCGGCGGCTGGCATTACGTGCTGCCTCATGTACTTCTCCCGCTTCGATCGCGACTCGTACCGAGCCGTGGCTGGCGCACAGCGAAGGTTTGCATCCATTGCGATTGACACTACCCATGGCCGGTGGGTGGGTCAAATCTCGATTGACCGCAATCGCCGAGACAGCTCGATCCATCGGCATGTGATAAAGAAGCGCGGATTGGTCAGCATATTTTCGCCCGCAACAATCTGGTCCGCCGTGGCCAGTCGACATTCCATTAGTGTGTTTGGGTTCCATGTCGGCTATGCAATCGTGGCAAGGTTAACTGGTCGAGACGCGTGGGTTACGTTCACGGAAAACTCACGAGCTTATTTGGTAACTGCCTTTTCAATTGGCGCCATGACTGCAGGTAGCCGTACACCATCCGGAGATCATCCGCCACTGCGGAGCGCAGGCACGAGAGCAACCAGCTCGGCATGATCGGCGGTTACTCCAGTACGCGGTTTCCCCAATGCTGAGGTGATCGCGACACCCTGATCCTCTGCGGCCCTTACCTCAAGGCAGAGACTGTGATGCCGACATACTTTGTGTGCTAAATCGAACCAAGATTCACTTGCTGGCAAGTCTGTTCATGGCGATCTTTGGCTGGATCAGCTTCGTCGCGCAGCCAGCGACGTCCTCGCCGGCCAAGATCGGCACTGCCCCGCACACGGTCGCTGCCGCTACCAAGACGACGACTCCGCCCACCTCGCCTTCGCACGCACCCGGCTCAGCGACGGCGGCGGCCGGCTCGGCGGGTACTGCGTCGACTGGCTCGGCCCTCTCGACTGCGTCGATGCCGACGCACGCTGCAAGCCCGTCGGCGAAGGCAACGAAGGCGACGACAACGACCGCGACGACAACCAGCGCGACCAAGACGAATACCGTCACGTCAGTGCGAGACCAGGCGACTGCACAGTCGGTCTCTGGATTGTCGATGCCTTCAGGCAACATCACCGGATGGAACCAGGTTTTCGCCGACGACTTCTCCGGCCCCTACTTGAGCAGCAAGTGGTTCGCCTACGGTGGGCAGCCCGGCGGTGACCCGGGAGGTTACTGGTCGCCGTCGCACGTGACCCTCTCGAACGGTCAACTGGTCTTGCGCGGTTACCGCGATTCGCGATTCTCGAACAAGTTCGTAACGGGCGGCGTTTCTACCGCACACGGGTTCGTGCGAACGTACGGCAAGTACCTCGTCCGATTCAGAATGGACGTCGGCGCTGGGATCGCGCACGCCATCATGTTGTGGCCGGCCGACAACTCCTGGCCACCCGAGATCGACTTCAGCGAAGACAACGGCACCGCGCCGCGGAGTCTCTTGACGTCGACGTTGCACTACACGTCGCCGGCCAAGTTCGACGACATGGTGCACCGTACGACGGCCGTCGATTTCTCCCAATGGCACACACTCGGTGTCGATTGGTTGCCGGGCAGGGTGACGTACACGCTCGACGGCGTTCCGTGGGCAACTGTGAGCGACAGCCATGTTCCGTCGATACCGATGGCCATCGCAATGCAAACGCAGGCTTGGTCGTGCGGTACCAACGCCTGGGAGACCTGCCCTGATTCGACGACTCCCGCGGAGGTCGACCTTGACGTCGACTGGGTTGTCGCCTACGCGCCGGTCCCCTAGTCGCGGTAAGTCCGCCCGGCGCTGGCGCGGAATCCAACGCCGTCGCCAGCCCGCCCGACCCGCCCGACCCGCCCGACCCGCCACGACCCGCCACGACCGCCTCGACCGGCCTCGACCGGCCTCGGCCGCCTGCAGGCGACAGGTGATCGGGCGGTTCGTCAGAATGCGGGATAGACCGTACTCGCGCATCGGAAAGAGGCTGTTATGGCTGGCATGGCTGGCATGGCTGGCAGGGCTGGCAGGGCTGGCA
>JBOGEK010000455.1:0-7167 GCA_050743645.1 Acidothermaceae bacterium | reverse complement strand
GTCCCTGCACGTCCGCGAGGCGTTGGTTGACGACGTCCGCGTTCGTCAGTTCGGTCGAGATCTGGTTCTCGGCTGCATCGGCACGGGTCTTCGCGGCTCGTGCCACCCGGGTCGCAGTGGCAGCTGTGGCGGCGTCCTGAGCGACGATGCCGGAAAGCATCGGCAACTGATGCAGGCTGTACGGATCGCCGGTCGTCAGCACGTTCGCGTAGGCGACGACGTTGCCGCCCGACTCGTACAAGGCGACGACGTGCGCGTTCTGGTTGCTCGTCGCGGCATCGGCTCGTTGCTGCAAGGCTTGGTAAACCCGGGTCGCGGCGACGCTCGTCCCGACCGCTTGCCCGACCGCATCGAGCGCTGTCTCATAGCCCGCGAGTGCCTGGTCGACCTGCGGCTGCAGTTTCGCGATCTCGCCGGAGATCTGCGCCGCCTGTTGCTTGGCCTGGTTGAGGTCGCTGACGGTGTCGGCGCGTGCCTGGCTGCCGGCCATGGTCACGGTCGCGAAGGTGGCTAGCAAGGCGAGTATCGCCTGTGTCGCTTTACGCGGCAGGGCAGCCCGATGTCGCGTCAGCCAGATCACCGCAATTACGTCGGACGACGGATGCTGGGCCTTGACCGAACGTGCGGCGGCTTAGCATCGACAGCGTGCCGGCCTTGAGCGTGTTGGAGATGGCCGGTGTCTTCGGCGCCGGCGTGGTTGCGGGCACGGTCAACACCGTCGTCGGCTCGGGGTCGCTGCTGAGCTTCCCGACGTTACTGGCGTTCGGCTACAGCCCGCTGGTCGCCAACGTGTCGAACAGTGTCGGCCTGGTGCCTGGCTCGGTTAGTGGCGCGATCGGCTACCGCCGCGAACTCACCGGTCAACGCGATCGGGTGCGCCGCCTGGGTGCTGTCTCCATCGTCGGCGGGCTGACCGGCGCCGCGCTGCTGCTGGCGCTGCCCGGGTCGTCGTTCGAGAAGGTGGTGCCCTTTCTGGTGCTGCTCGCTGTCGTGTTGGTGATCGTGCAGCCGCGTCTCGCTGCCCGGGTGGCCGCTCGTCGCCTCGAACGTGAACACGAGCGCACGCACGAGCCGTTGCTGTATCTCTTCGTCTTCGCGACCGCGGTGTACGGCGGTTACTTCGGCGCCGCCCAGGGCGTCATCTTGATCGCGCTGCTCGGCATCTTCATCGACGACCACCTGCAACGGCTCAACGCGTTGAAGAACGTGCTCGCGGCGTTGGTGAACGGCGTCGGTTCGCTGCTATTCGTGATCTTCGCGGCGGTCGCCTGGCTGCCTGCGGTGTTACTGGCCGTCGGTGCTGCCATCGGCGGTCAGATCGGCGCGAAGTACGGACGACGCCTGCACCCCAACCTGTTGCGGTTGCTGATCGTGGTGGTCGGTGTCGCGGTGTCGATCAAATTGTTCGTGAGCTGGTGAACCAACTAGCGCCTGCGGGCGAGTGCCATTCGGCCAGCCGCTACGAGCACGATGACGATCGCGGCGATGATGACAATCGTGTAGATGAGCGCGTGGAAAATCAGCGCGACGACGATGCCGACGACGACGCCGCTGCCGAACAAAGCGGCCCCGGTGCGGGCGCTGCGCATCAGCGAGCCACGCGATCGGCCGGTCAAGACGTCGAGGTCGTTCATGGTGTGTCACTCCTAGGTCATGCGATCAGCAGTCTCCACGGTACCCGTACGCGAGGCTGTCCGGGATGATTCGCACCGTGGCAACTCAGGTGATCGTCGATCAGTCCGACGACCCGCGACTGGCCGACTATCGTGCGCTCACCGATGTCGAGTTGCGCAAGCGCACCGAACCGGCCGAAGGCATCTTCATCGCCGAGGGTGAGTTGGTGATCCGGCGGGCCTTGAAGGCCGGCTATCCGATGCGCTCGGCACTGACGAGCGAGCGCTGGCTGCCCTCGATTGCCGAACTCATCAGGCCTGCCGAGGCGCCGGTGTACGTCGGCTCGGAGCAACTTCTCGAGGGCATCACCGGCTTTCACGTCCATCGCGGTGCACTCGCAGCGATGGGCCGCCTGCCGCTTCCTGCGGTTTCTGAGCTGCTGCCCGATGCGACGCGGATCGTCGTCCTCGAAAATGTGAACAGTCACACGAATCTTGGGGCTATTTTCAGATGCGCGGCCGGCCTCGGCATGGATGCCGTTCTGCTCAACCCGAGCTGTGCCGATCCGCTGTACCGACGCTCGGTGCGGGTCTCGATGGGCGAGGTTTTCGCGTTGCCGTACGCCCGATTCGAGTCCTGGCCCGCAGGCCTCGAGGAGCTGGCCGCGGCCGGCTTCGAGGTGCTCGCACTGACCCCTGATGAATCGGCCGAGCCCATCGACGACGTCGCCGCGAGCATTAAGTCGGACGACGCAAGGGTGGCGCTGCTTCTTGGGGCTGAAGGGCCGGGGTTGTCGACGCGAGCGCTCTCGATGGCGAGGCCGGTACGGATCCCGATGTGTGCCGGCGTCGATTCGCTCAACGTGGCGGCGGCCACCGCCGTGGCGTGCTACGCGCTCCGACGTCCATAGTCGTTTCCAGGGCATGGAAGCAAGCCGCCGGGTCGGTGGGGGGGTTCGGCCCGGCGGCTCGCTGGTCTCGTGCCCGCTCGTGGCGGGTTGGATTCTCTAGTACCACCCGTGGTCGCGCATGTGCTGGCCCTCCTCCGTGGATCGTTGGATGACGCGTTGCCGTGCGTGCCCTCAGTGGTGTCCCGGTCGTTGTCGGCACCGCCGGGCGCAAACTGAAGAGCAAGCCGTGCCGAACAACCCATCGAAACACGCCGCACGCGCTTTTGGGACGGTGTGTACGAGGGAACCTCACCGCGCGTAGGGTGGCTGATCACACGCTGTGATCGGTCAGCTGCCGCTCTTGCGTTCGGTTCGGTCGCTCTGGGGGGTGGCAACGACGGTGGGAACAGCAGTGCTCCGCGACCTTCGGCGCGGCGCCCGCACGTGGGTGCTCCTGACCCTGCCGCCTCGGGCACGTTGGCTGATCGGCGTCGTCGACGCACTGTTCGTCGCTGCGATTTTCGACGGCATTGTCACGACTTCCTGGCGGGCCAGCGATCTGTTGACCTTCGGCGTGCTGATCAGTTGCGGCATGGTCAGCATCGAGGTGTCGCTGCGTCTCGTGTGGCGCGGCCCGCGGCCTGGCCGGGCAGTCAACGACTTGCTTGCGGTCTGGACGATTCCGGTCGTTTTGTTGCTGCCGCCCCTGTACGCCGTGCTGGCCGCGGTACCACTCTCGGTGCTCGGCCAATATCGGGTGACTAAGCGACCGCCCGTCAAACTTCTGTTCAGCATCTCGGCTGCCGGGCTCGCCAACTTCGTCGCGGCCACGTTGCGCACCTCGGTGATGGGTGACGCGCGACCAGACCTGCACGCCCTCGTCGGCACGCCCGGGGCAGTAGCGCTGGTCATCTCGTGCGTCGTAGTTCGCTACTTCGTCAACATGAGCATGGTTGCCGAGATCGTTGCGATGACGACTCCCGCTGCGCGGGTACGCGACTCGTTCACTGATCTCGACGCGTGGGGTGCGATCGCCGCCGAAGGCTGCACCTGTGTGTTGGTTGCTATGGCTTGCACGGCCTCACCGTTCGCGGTGCTTTTCGCAGTCGCACCCGTTCTCGTGTTGCAACGCACACTGTTGCTCGCCGAGTTTCGTGAGGCTGCACGGACCGATTCGAAAACGAGCCTGGCGAATGCGAGCTATTGGCGTGAGGTTGCGGATCGGGCGCTGAGCAGAGCGCGTGGCGGACGCGAGCCGCTCGCGGTCCTGCTCGTCGACATCGACCATTTCAAGGCCGTGAACGACCGCTACGGCCATCTGGTCGGTGACGACGTCCTACGTAGCGTCGCGAACGGGCTGACCCATGGGCTGCGGCCGGGCGACTTCGTCGGACGTTTCGGCGGCGAGGAGTTCGTCGTCCTTCTTCCCGGTTCAGACCTCGAGCAGGCCCGCCACGCGGCCGAGCGCATCCGAGCGCACGTGGCCGAACTCAGCGTCGAGGCGTCGAACCGGCGCGAACCCGTGCACGTCACGATTTCGATCGGAGCAGCGGCATTTCGCGAGAGCGGGCATTCGGTGCACGAGCTGCTCGACGCCGCCGATACTGCCTTGTACGCAGCAAAACACGCTGGCCGCAACTGCGTGCGAGTCGCCGAGGGTTCGCGCCAGCAGGTGCTCGACCTCACGGCCGATTCGGGCCGCGCGATCGACCTGCGCTCGCACCACACGCCAGTCGAGTAGCGAAGCTCAGCCAACGGTTGCTTCGGTCGCGGGTCGCTTCGGCTGGAGCACGCCGGCGCCGATCGCCAACATCGCTACCAATGCGGTGATGATCGCAAACGACACATGCAAGGACGACGCGGCGGCGATGCCGCCGACGATTCCCGGCGCGGCAATGCCTGCGCCGTAAGCGATTGTGGCAACGCCGGCGATCGCGCGGGCCGGCTGCGCATCGGCGTGACCGGCGGCGGCGAATGCAAGCGGGAACACCGCTGCGACGCCGAGGCCGATGAGGGCGAAACCGCCGATGGCAACGCCCGGGTTGTTCGCGAACACGACGAGGAAGCCTCCGGCGGTGCCGATAATGCCGGCGATGCGCACGGTTTTCTTCGGGCCGAATCGACGCACCGCGAAGTCACCGCTGAGCCGGCTCGCCGCCATCGTGAACGCAAACGCTGTGTAGGCGGTTGCGGCCGTGCCGGCCGAGGTGCCGAGCACCTTCTTCAGATAGACCGCACACCAATCGGACGTCGACGCCTCGGCGAACAACGCGCAGAAAGCGATCAGGCCGATGATGACGACGGCGCGCGGTGGCCGGACGAAGTGCGGAGGCGCTTCCTCGTCTGCACTTGCGACGTTCTCGGGCAGGAAGGCGCTGCCGATCAAGGCAATGACAACGAGGACGGCGGCGACGATTGCCAGCTGGATGCGCGCGTCGAGGTTGACGTGGGCGGCCAGAGCTCCCGCGCCGGAGGCGACCAGGCCGCCGACACTCCACATGCCGTGCAAGCCGGACATGATCGACTTTCCGGCGGCGTGTTCGACGGGAATGGCCTGCGCGTTCATCGCGACGTCGGCCATGCCTGAGGTGAGCCCGTAGAGCATGAGCAGCAGGAAAAGCACGGGCACATCGGGTGCCAGCATGGGCAACGCACCGCAGATGCACCACGAGACGATCATCGCTCGGGTCGCGCGTCGGCCGCCATAACGATGGATCAGCCGGCTCGCGAAGGGCATGCCGAGTAAGGCGCCTACCGAAGGCGCGAGCAGCGCGACGCCGAGCAGGCCGGGGCCGATGTGTCTGTGGTCTTGTAGCCAGGGGATGCGGGTGGCGAAGCTGCCGTACACCGCGCCGTGGGCGGCAAAGATCAGCGAAACGCCGAGGCGGGCTCGCTTCACATCGGGCACCGCCTGTTGAGGGGCCGAGGCGTCGGCGATCAACTGCTGGGCGGATTCGGCCATCGGGTCGGTGCTCATTTCTACGGACGGGCGTCGAAGTGCAGGTGTGGAACCGCTCCCATACTCCTGTAAGGCGCCGACAGGTGAGGTGATTCCGCTAGGTTCCGGAACATGCCCGACTCACTTGACCTTGCTCTCGTCACCGGCGCCGCCGGCGGTATCGGCGCTGCGACCGCGCGGGCCTTTCTGGACGCCGGCTTCGCGGTCGCAGGCATCGACGTTACCGACGCGGTGCGTGATCAACCCGGCGACGGCGACTACACGGGATTGGTGGCCGACGTCCGCGATCTAGACGCTATGCGAGGCGCGGTCGAGTCGTTGGGCCGGCCCGTGGCACATCTGGTCACCTGCGCCGGGATCTCGCTGTCTGCCGAGACGGGCGACCACGGTCGGGTGATGCCGGGCGTCGACGTCTTTCGCGAGTCGGTCGAACTCAACCTGACGTCGCATTACGTGACGCTGGCCGCGGTCTGGCCCTCCCTTCGCGACGGCACGGGCAACCGATCTGTTGCCTTTGCGTCGTCCGTCAATGCTTTGCAGAGTTTCGGTTTGATCGGCTACAGCGCCGCGAAAGCGGGCCTGATAGGCCTGGTACATGCTCTCGTGATGCCGCTTGGTGCCGCGGGCGTGCGGGTCAATGCGGTGGCGCCCGGAACTGTGCCCACGGCGAACACCCGACGCGAGTGGGCGGATGTGCCGACGCATTTCGATGAGATGGCGGCCCTGGTGCCCACCGGTCGGCTAGGTATGCCAGAAGACATCGCGGCCGCTTTTCTCGCGCTGGCAAGGGATCTCACGCATGTGAGCGGTCAGGTGTTAGTCGTCGACGGGGGACAATCGCTACATCGTTAGCTGCTGCGCGTCGCGCTAGGTCGTCGGCGTCTGCGGCGGCGTCGGCGCTGGCGCAACGGGGGTTGCAACGTCCGACCTTGTTGGTGTGCTTGCTGTGCTGGTCTGTATGGTGCCGCCCGCGCATCCCGCCAAGATGTTCGCGATCGCGTCGTGTTCGGCTTGCGTGACCCACAGGCGATACCTCGCCTTCACGTCGACCTGCAGGCTGACGTACGTGCACCGAAACGCCTTCTTCGCGGGCAACCACGAGGCCGCGTCGCTGTCGCCCTTCTGCTCGTTGCTATGCGCATCGACGGCGAGTAACTCGATCGGGTCGTTGGCAAATGCTTCACGGGTCGTGGCAGTCCAGTACTGCGCGCCGGTCTGCCATGCATCGCCGAGAGCAACGATGTGGTCGATCTGCACGGCGGCCGAATTCGGCCCGCGCACGAAGCTGATCGTGCCGCCGGTGTAAGGGCTTACGAGTGTGCCGCTCGCCACGATGCAGCTGTCGCGCATCGCGATTGCGGTGAGGTCGCGTCGCAACGTGAGGTTGCGTTCGTCACAGCCTGAGATGTCAGGCCACGCCGGGCCGAATTGTGCACGCGAATAGCCGGTCATCGGCGCTCGGCCCTTTATCGCCAACGTATTGAGGACGGCAATCGCTTCGGACGACTCGACAATCGTCTTGGACGGCGGCGCCGTGCCTGCTGCCGTCGTCGTCGGTCGCGAGGGAACCGACGTTGCAGCGATGACCATATTTGGCGCCTGCGTGCCGCTGGCAGGTGTAGCTGTTGTTGCGGAGCTGGAGGCGGCCGCGGCTGTCATCGCCAGCGTCGTTGGCGCCCTACCGTTGCTCGTCGAAGCACTGGAG
>JBOGEK010000454.1:0-8626 GCA_050743645.1 Acidothermaceae bacterium | reverse complement strand
ATAGACCGTACTCGCGCATCGGAAAGAGGCTGGCATGGCTGGCAGGGCTGGCAGGGCTGGCAGGGCTGGCAGGGCTGGAGAGTTCGAAGGACTGGTCGTGCTCGTCACCGGCGGCGCGTCGGGGATCGGCTTACAGACCGCGCGGTTGCTCAGTTCCCGGGGAGCAAGAGTCGCGTGTCTCGACGTCGCGGTCGATCGCCTAGAGGCTCCACTGCTGGGCGTGCAGGCTGATGTCACCGACGACGACTCGGTGCAACGCGCGGTCGTGCGGGTGATCGAGGAGTTCGGTTCGCTCGACATCGTCGTCAACAACGCCGGAATCGGCGCCCAGGGTGATGTCCGCGCCAATGACGACGCAGAGTGGCTGCGGGTGCTCGACGTCAACGTGCTCGGCATCGTGCGGGTTACCCGTGCCGCGTTGCCGCATTTGCAAAAGTCGCCACACGCCGCCGTCGTGAACACGTGCTCTATTACAGCGTGGTCAGGCTTGCCCAATCGCGCCCTCTATTCGGCGAGCAAGGGCGCCGTACTCGCGCTGACTCTCGCCATGGCGGCTGACCACGCGCGCGACGGTGTCAGGGTCAACTGCGTGAATCCTGGCACTGTCGACACGCCGTGGGTCGCGCGATTGCTCGGCGTCGCCGCCGATCCGGCCGCAGAACGGGCGGCGCTCGAAGCACGCCAGCCGATGGGCCGTCTCGTGAGCGCCGACGAGGTCGCGCATGCGATCGCCTATCTCGCCTCGCCGGGCGCGGCGTCGACGACGGGCACCGCACTCGCCGTCGATGGCGGGATGTACGGCCTGCGGGTGCCGCCCAAGCCGTAGCCCGAAACGGCCTACGAGCAGGTGCGGCGAGAGCGATCTCGACGTCCGACGAATTGCAACAACTGCAACGGGCCGGAAACCGCTGCGCCGTGCGACGGCGTTTGCATAGTGTCGGCGCCATGAGCGATGGGGAGATGGACGTCGACGGCGCGCGCTGGTGGCGCGATGCCGTGATCTACCAGGTCTACGTGCGTAGTTTCGCTGGTAGCACCGGCGACGGTGTGGGCGATCTGCCCGGCATCGCGGCAAGGTTGCCAGCACTGGCTGAGTTAGGTGTCGATGCGATCTGGTTGACACCGTTTTATCCGTCGCCGATGGCCGACGGGGGTTACGACGTCGCTGATTACCGTGATGTCGAGCCGCAATTCGGCACGCTCGTGGATTTCGACGCGCTGGTCGAGAAAGCGCACAGCCTCAAACTGCGGGTGATCGTCGACCTGGTGCCGAACCATACGTCGGATCGGCATGAGTGGTTTCAAGCTGCTCTTGCGTCACCACCCGGCTCGCGCGAGCGCGCAAGGTATATCTTTCGCGACGGCAGCGGCGCCGACGGCTCACAACCGCCCGCCGACTGGCAGTCCAATTTCGGTGGTTCGGCCTGGACCAGGGTCCCCGACGGGCAGTGGTACCTCCATCTGTTCGCACCCGAGCAGCCTGACCTCGACTGGTCGAATCCTGAGGTACACGCGGAGTTCAAGTCGGTGCTGCGTTTTTGGCTGGATCGGGCTGTCGACGGGTTCCGTATCGATGTCGCGCACGGTTTGATGAAGAACCTGGAAGAGCCGTTGGCACAGCTGGGCGCAGCGTCCGTAGACAAGGAACTGCGTTACGGCATTGAAGACCACCCGTTGTGGGATCGCGACGATGTTCACGAGATCTACCGCGAGTGGCGCAAAGTGCTCGACCAGTACTCGCCTCCGCGAGTTGCGGTGGCGGAGGCCTGGGTGGCACCGGGCCGGCTCGGCCGGTATGTCCGCGGCGACGAACTCCATCAGGCCTTCAACTTCCAATTCCTGCTGACACCGTGGGAGTGCACCGCGTTCGCCGAGGTCATCGACGAATCTCTCGCCGAAGCAGGTGACGTCGGCGCGGCCACGACATGGGTGTTGTCGAATCACGACGTCATCAGGCATCCGACGCGCTACGCGTTGCCACGAGATGTCGATCCGAAGGCCTGGCTCATGAGCGACGGCACCGAGCCTGCGATCGACCAGGCGCTCGGCCTCAAGCGAGCGCGTGCCGCGACACTCCTGATGCTCGCACTGCCCGGCTCCGCCTACGTTTATCAGGGCGAAGAGCTTGGCCTGCACGAGGTCGCCGACCTCCCGCGCGACGTCCTGCAGGACCCCACGTGGCTTCGGTCCGCGCACGAGGAAAAAGGCCGCGACGGTTGCCGGGTGCCGCTGCCGTGGCAACCCGATGGTCCATCGCTGGGCTTCGGTCCTGGGCCCGCGTGGCTGCCGCAACCGCAGCAGTGGTCGACCATTGCGCGAGCCCGCCAGGCCGGCGATCCGGCGTCCACCCTGTCGCTCTACCAGGAGGCGCTGCGGCTACGGCGAGATCTCGGCGGCGACGGTGACCTGCGCTGGATCGAGAAAGGTCCACAGATGCTGGCTTTTGGCCGCGAGACCGGTCTCGTCTGCGTCGTCAACTTTGGGCCCAACCCCGCGCCGCTTCCGTTGGGTGATGTGTTACTGACCAGTGCCCCACTGACCGCCGATGGATTGCTGCCCACTGACACAGCGGCTTGGCTCAAGTCGACCCCGTGACGACACTTCTTACGGATTGCAGAACGGCGCGGGTGCTGAAGCCCTGACGCTTGCGCTTCGTTCTACGCTTTGCGAGTGGCTAGCGAAACACCTGAGCGAGGCGGCACGTCGGGCCGGATCCTCGTCGTCGACGACGATCCGACGATCAGTGACGTCGTCGCGCGCTATCTCACGCGCGAGGGCTACGACGTAACCCTGGCTGCTGACGGCTACGCCGCTCTTGACGTTGCGGCGGCGGTACAACCCGACCTCGTCGTGCTCGACATCATGTTGCCCGGCATCGACGGCCTCTCCGTGTGCCGAAAGTTGCGGGAGACCGCGCCGATTCCGGTGATCCTCTTGACTGCCTTGGGTGCAGAGACCGACCGCATCATGGGCCTTGAAATCGGGGCCGACGACTACGTGACCAAGCCGTTCAGCCCGCGGGAGTTGGTGCTACGCGTGGCGTCGGTGCTGAGGCGCGCCCAGACCGCCGCAGTCACGCCGTCGCGCGCCGAAAGCGAAACCGCCACCGAACTCGTCGACGGACCGCTTCGGATCGACCGCGCCGCGCACCAGGTCGACCTGAATGGGCGTGCGCTGATGCTCACCGTTCGCGAGTTCGACCTTTTGGCGTTTCTCGCAGCCCACCCGGGCCGAACCTTCACCCGCGAAGAGCTGATGCACGAGGTATGGGGATGGTCGTTCGGAGATCAGTCGACCGTGACCGTACATGTGCGGCGGCTGCGGCAGAAGCTCGAAACGCAGGTCGACGGATCTGGCCCCATCGCCACGGTCTGGGGAGTCGGTTACCGCTATGACCGGTTAGGCGGAAGCGCGGCATGACTACCCTTCCGGCGCACGATATTGCCGAGCTGGTCGGCATTTCTGCGGCAAGCTCCGCCGCCGTAACCGCCGTGGGACTCGTCGCACTGAAGGCCGTTCGGCGGCGTCCATTGCGCGTCGGCGCACTCGTCGTCGCGCTGACACCGGTTCTCACTGTTGTCGTTGCTGCCGCGGTTGCGACGATCGCAATGTTCATCTCCACTGAACAATTCGGCGTTGTCATTGCGATCGTCGCGTTCGCCGGCTGTGGCGGTGTCATTACGTCCGTCGTGCTCGCACGCAGCATCATGCAAGGCAGCGCCGCGCTGCGTGCCGCTGCGAACGCACTGTCGCGCGGCGAGCCGTACGTCGCGCCGAGCGGGACGCCAAGTGCCGAACTCGACGCGCTCGCTCGCGAACTCGAAATCGCGCATGCCCGCCTTGAGGAGGCGCATCGTCGCGAACGCGCTGTCGACGAGAGTCGACGCGAACTCATCGCGTGGGTGAGCCACGACCTACGAACGCCGCTGGCCGGTATTCGGGCCATGACCGAAGCTCTTGAGGACGGCGTGGTGTCGACGGACGCCGATCGCTCGATGTACCACCAGCGCATCCGGGTCGAAGTCGACCGGCTGGCTCGAATGGTCGATGACCTTTTCGAACTCAGTCGTATTCACGCCGGTGCACTGAACCTTTCGCCGGAGCGCCTCGACCTCGCCGACGTCGTCCGCGATGCGGTTGCTTCCGCGGGTCCGGTCGCGCGAGCGAAAGGCGTCACGCTGACGGCGTCCGATCTGATGCCGGCTGCAGTCGACGTCGACCCGCACGCTTTGAGTCGCGTCGTCGGCAACCTGTTGAGCAACGCGGTGCGCCATACCCGCGAATCCGGATCGGTGACGGTCTCGCTCGATGCCGACCGCCGCACCGCATTCCTGACAGTTGCTGACGAATGCGGCGGCATCGCAGAATCTGAACTCGAGCGGGTGTTCGACGTTGCATACCGCGGCATATCAGCGCGCACTCCCATGCCGGACGGCGGGGCAGGGTTGGGGTTAGCGATTGCCCGCGGCATCATCGCCGCACATCGCGGCACCATCGCGGTCGAGAACGCCGGTCCTGGTTGCCGGTTCACTGTCACGTTGCCACGAACGGCTGATCCTGACAGATCGGCCGACGACATACCCCCCGAACGGGGGGTAGCCGCCGAACGCGCAGTCACCTAATTTGAGGTGTCTCGTGGAGGGGGTGGCCCGTGTCGGGCCTCGGTTCGTGGGTTCAATCGCAGTGGGTTGACCGGCAACGGCGGCTGTGGCGTGAGCACGACGCCAAACTCGCCGAGGTCTGGCGCGAAGAGTCGCTCGCCGACTCTGCCGGTGTCGCCGGGCAGGCCGACGTCGGCGTGCCGACCGAGGCGGGCAGCGCCGCCGATGTCATCGTGCTGCCCGATACGCAAGCGTCTCGCGGCGGGTCGCGCATCGGTTCGTGACCGCCGATGGCGCGTCGGTCCCGCCTGCGTGCCGGCGCCGTGTTGCTGCAGTGCTGCTTCGGTGCTGCTTCGGTGCCCGGCGCCGTGTTGCTTCTGTGCCGCATCGATCCCGCCCGTGCGCGTCGGGTGAATCGCGGCGGGTAGATTGCCTGCGACGTCTGCGCGAGGGAGCCCGGTGCCGCACGATATGGACCAGGAACTGGTCGGAACCATCGGCCATGTCACGGTTCCGATCTCGCCTACCCGGCCCGGCGAGGTGCTGCTGCCGGTCGAGGGCGGCAGCGAGGCGTTCGCGGCATTCGCCGACGAGGCGATTGCGAAATACGCCAGAGTGGTCGTCGTCGAACGTCGTTCCGGACGGTCGGTCACGGTCACTCCGTGCGGCTAGCTTTTCGTCGTCCATCAAGTCCGACACCATGACGGTTCGGCAGAGAGCAGAGGGGGAAGCACGATGTTCTTCTGGCACGTACCCGCGCCTAATGAGGCGCTGTTGATTTCAGGGTCGCGACGCAAGTCGCAAGACACCCAGTTTCGGATCGTGACGGGCCACGGCAGTTTGGTGCTCCCGGTCAAGCAGAAAGCTCGGATGCTGTCGCTGTCGTTGCGCGAAGCCGAGATTGCCGAGGAGTGCGTAACCACCCAGGGGATTCGGCTGAAGGTACGAGCGGTCACTGCGTTCAAGGTTGGCGACGACCAGACCTCGATCGCCAATGCGGCCCGCCGATTCCTCGCCGAACAAGACCGCATGGAAGAACTCGTCGGCCGTATCTTTGCCGGGCACCTGCGCTCGATTATCGGCAGCTTGACCGTCGAGGAGATCATTCGCGAACGCGACCGGTTAGCCCAAGAAGTCAAAGACGGCAGCCACGGCGAGATGGAAAAGCTCGGCATTGTCGTCGATTCGATGCT
Source organism: Acidothermaceae bacterium (assembly GCA_050743645.1). Taxonomy (GTDB): domain Bacteria; phylum Actinomycetota; class Actinomycetes; order Acidothermales; family Acidothermaceae; genus JBOGEK01. Next base: position 2,832 of record JBOGEK010000454.1, on the reverse strand, counting down.
GATCCAAGAGATCGAGGATGCCACCGGCTACATCAACAACCTTGCCGCCCCGCACGCCGCAGCAGTCGCAAGCTTGGCCCGAATTGCTGCGGCGAAGGCCGACCAAGAGGCCACTCAGCGCGAGCAGGAAGCCGCCGCGTTGCGTGCGCAATATATCCGCGACACCGAAATCAAGCAGGCCGGATTCGCTGCAGAAATCGAAGAAGCGAAAGCTCGCGCGTCACAGGCCGGTCCGCTCGCGCAGGCGCGTGCCTCTCAAGAAGTCATCGAGCAGCAGACCGCATTGGCCGAGCGCACCGCCCAACTGACCGAAAAGCAGTTGGAATCGGAGGTTCGGCGTCCGGCCGACGCCGAGGCCTACAAGCAGCGCACGCTCGCCGAAGCGAATCGCGACAGTGTGAAGTTGCAGACCGAGGCTGAAGCTTTCAAGCAGCGCGCTCTCGCCGAAGCGAATCGCGACACCACGAAGCTCAACACCGAAGCCGAAGCGAACCGTCGGCGCGGCATCGCCGAAGCAGAGGCCGACGCCGCGAAAGTGCAGGCGCTCGCCGCCTCTGAGGCGCAGAAGGCGCACGCTGATGGCGAGTCGTATGCGCAGCGCCAGATCGCGGCCGCCGAGGCAGACGCCATCAACGCCCGCGCCGACGCATTGACCGATGGCAACCAGGCGCTGATCGCCGCGAACAAGCTGATCGACATCTTGCCTGCGCTGGTTGAGGCCGCGTCGCAAGGCATCGCAGGCGCGAACCTCACGGTGCTCAACGGCACCGACGGCGTCAACCAGGCGGTGTCCGGGCTCGTGGGCCAGGGTCTGTCGATCTACGAGACGCTGCGCAAGTCACTGGTGCCGTCCGCCGCCACGACGCCGAGCCCGAACGGGTCGACGGCAGTCGGCACCTCGGCTGAGGGCGTGCACTGACCTCAGTGACCTCACTGACCTCAGTACTCGAATGCAAGCCTCAACCATCTTCGCCGCGTATTGAGGTTTGCGCTTGGTGACTGACGTCGCCGATGGCAACGGGCAAAAGTGTCGCGCCGGCTCGGCACAATAGCTCCATGCTTTTGTCGGACGTCGTCGACGTGTCCCGCGCGGTAGCTGCGACGTCCGCGCGCTCGACCAAGGTCAAGACGATCGCCGAACTGCTGCGCGCCGCCGAGCCCGACGATCTCGCCCTCGTGGTGGCCTACCTCGCGGGCGACCTGCGTCAGCGCCGCACCGGTGTCGGGTGGGCGTCCCTGCGCGATCGGCCGGCCCCGAGCCCCCACCCGACCCTGACTCTCACCGCGGTCGACGCCGCCTTCGAACGGATCGCAGGGGCGTCCGGACCCGGCTCGCAAGCCGTTCGGGCAAACGACTTGACCGCGCTCTTTGCTGCCGCCACCCAAGCAGAACAGCAATTCCTGGTAGCGCTGGCCACTGGAGAACTACGTCAAGGTGCACTCGACGGCGTGATGGTCGATGCGATCGCCAAGGCCGCAGGCGTCCCGCTTCCCCTTGTGCGGCAGGCCTTCATGCTTCGCGGTGCGCTGCCGCCGATTGCAGCGATCGCCATCCACTACGGCGCCGACGCGCTGGCGAGCATCGGCCTTGAGGTCGGTCGGCCGGTGCAGCCAATGCTCGCTCAAGCCGCGCCGAGCGTCGTCGACGCACTCGCGAAGGTCGGCGGCGGCCGAGTAGCGCTGGAGTGGAAACTCGACGGCATCCGGGTGCAGATTCATCGCCGCGACAGCGAAAACGGCCCTCAAATCGCGGTGTTCACCCGCACGCTTGACGACATCACCGCGCGGGTGCCCGAGATCGTGGCTGCGGCGGCGGCGCTCGACGTCCGCGATGTCGTTCTCGACGGCGAGGCGATCGCGCTCGACGAGTACGGCCGGCCACGGCGGTTTCAAGAGACCGCGGCACGCACCAGCAGCCGCACCGACGTCGCAACTTTACGGGCGAAAATTCCGCTGAGTGCCTTCGTCTTCGATGTCATGCAAATTGACGACGAGCCGCTGCTCACCGCGCCCGCGAGCGAACGGCAGCGCAGCCTCGAAAAGATCGTGCCGCCACAGCTTCGAGTGCCGCGCATCGTCACCGACGATCCCGAGCAGGCCACGGCGTTCTTCGCCGACGCTATCGCGCACGGCCACGAAGGCGTCGTCGTGAAGTCGCTCGACGCGCCCTACGAAGCCGGACGACGAGGTGCCGGGTGGGTGAAGGTGAAGCCCAGGCACACGCTCGACCTCGTCGTGCTCGCCGCCGAATGGGGCCACGGTCGCCGTCGGGGCACATTGTCGAACCTGCATCTGGGCGCCCGCGACGGCGACGGCGGTTTCGTCATGCTGGGCAAGACATAGGACTTACCTAGGAACGTACCCGCCTACGGGCGGCTGCGAGCCGTCACGTTCAGCGAGACGGAATCGGTGGGTGCGGATGGATGCGCGTTCGTCAGTCGCTCGGCCGCTTCGACTCGGCTTGCCCCTTCAGCGCGGCGTCCAGCCGGGCCGCGAGATCGGCGCGTCGCCGGGCGGCGTCACGCGCCAGCGGCAGATCACCTTGCGTAGCCATGATCGTCGCGAACTGCGCGTCAACGACTGCCCGCGCCGAGGCCGTGATCTTGCGTTTACGACGCTGACCGTGCTTATTCGAGTAGCACCAGACCGTGCCCGGCAAACTCCAGTTTTTACATCGCTCACCATTTCGCTTGATGGCGATGCATTGCCGGTCTGGTGGTGGTGTAGAGGTCTCGGCGCTGAACGGCATCAGCCGTTACCAGGGTCAGACGTATACATTTGGGCGATTTCGACCGGCATCTCGACCGCTAGGCCTGCCGCAAGGCGTGCGGG